>JAZRMJ010000034.1:0-13345 GCA_045647445.1 Acutalibacteraceae bacterium
CAGCAGCCTCAGTTGCGTGGATATGAAGGTCATAAGTTTTATAAAAATCGGTCGGTATACCGTATTTATCAGCAACGCTACGCACAAAGCTGACGGCAGTTCTAGCCGACTCTTTCATTACATCACCGAGCGAGCCTGTCAATTCTATTTTACCTGTGCCCTGTAACGCTGAAGCCTCAAGCTTCATGAGTTCTCCACCAACCGAAGTCCAAGCAAGGCCATTAACGGTGCCAACCTCATCAGCAGAACCCAATATTGTTTCGGGCTTATAACGGCGAGGGCCTAAAAGCTCGGTTACATTGCGATTGGATATCTTAACAGATGATTTCTCACCAGACGCAATCTGATATGCAACTTTGCGACAGAGTGATGCAATCTCTCGCTCAAGCCTACGAACTCCACCCTCACGAGTATAGCAATCGATAAGCTCATAAAGAACGCTATCATTAATTTTGCAGGTGCGACCTGTTAATCCATGCTTTTTAAGCTGTTTTTTAACAAGGTGATTTCGAGCTATATGGAACTTCTCTTCTCTTGTGTAGCTTGGTAATTCGATAACCTCCATACGATCAAGAAGTGGAGCAGGTATGGTTGAGGCATCGTTAGCAGTAGTTATAAACAGCACTCGACTCAAGTCGTAGGGCATATCGACAAAGTGATCGACAAAGGTTGTATTCTGCTCGGGGTCAAGCGCCTCAAGCAATGCAGCTGAGCAATCGCCCTTGTAATCGTTACCGACCTTATCTATCTCATCAAGAAGAATCAACGGATTTGATACGCCACTCTGTTTAACTGCATCAATAAGTCGACCGGGCATAGCACCGATATAGGTGCGACGATGACCACGTATCTCAGACTCATCCTTAACGCCACCTAGTGATACCCTGGCAAATCTGCGGCCCAAGCATTTTGCAACGGACGAAGCAATCGAGGTTTTACCAACACCGGGAGGACCAACAAGACAGATGATTTGACCCTGATGGTCAGGTGCTAATTTGCGAACGGCAAGCATCTCGATTATGCGCTGTTTAACATTTTTAAGGCCATAATGGTCTTTTTCAAGCACAGCCTCGGCCTTTTTAATATCTATCTTATCAACAGTAACTGCATTCCACGGCAGTTCAATGCAACAATCAAGATAATTGCGAACAACAGTAGCCTCATGAGCTCCTGAAGGCATTTTTGATAGCTTGTTTATCTCTTTTTTCAGTTTTTCTTTAACTGAATCAGGCGCAGTCAGAGAGTCAACCTTAGCGAGATACTCTTCTATCTCGTCATCCTCTTCAGGACCATTTAGCTCTTCGCCTAAAACACGCAACTGCTCACGCAGATAATACTCTTTTTGATTCTCTTCAATATTATGCTGAACCTTAGCGTTTATCTCGTTTTCGTATTTTAGAATACCACATTCTCTATGAAGCAATATAATAAGCTCCTGAGCACGGCGCATCTCAGGCACCTGCTCTAAAATATACTGCTTATCCTCCCATGACATGGGAAGGTTTGATGCTATGTAATCAGCAAGATGACCCGGTTCTTCGTCAGATAAAACGGCAGCTATAACATCATCAGAAAGATGATCGGAGGCTGTATTGACATAGCGATTAAAAGCTATGCGAAGATTGCGCACAAGAGCTTCTTTTTTGAGCTGATTGGGCTGGCTTGCACGAGGCGTAACAGGCGAAGCAGCTACAGTGTAATATGGCTCTTTTGTGAGACATTCTTCGATTTTGGCACGCTGAATACCCTCAACAACTATGCGCAAATTATTATCGCCGGGAAGCTTTAGAACCTGCTTAATTACAGCAACGCAACCGATAGGGGCAACATCTTTAAGCCGAGGTTCATCGATTGTGATATCATCCTGAACGGCAAGATATATCAGCCTACCACTTTCCATTGCGTTATTGACGGCAAGAACAGACTTCTTTCTGCCAACGTCAAAATGAACTGTGGTATCAGGGAACACAACCACGCCCCTCATTATAAGCATGGGCATTATTTTGGTGTTTTCCATATTAATAAACGTTATCCTTTCAAATAGACGTAATTAGTAAACTTAGAAGAAAATATACTCCTCCATTTTGAATACAGATTATTATACAGTATACATGATAATAATTCAACAAAAAATTGCAAAAAACTCCCTCCGAAGCAAATTCGAAGGGAGTTTTCGTTAGTTATTACAACATGAAGAGAATTCGTCTTTAATATCGTTTGCTTTGGGTGGAAAAAAGTCTTCCATCGGGAAACAAAGCTTGCTGAAAACAGCACACGGATTGTCAGTTGTTCGGTTATCGCATTCCTTTTCAGGTATGCAGAAATCATAAACAGGAATAAGCATTTGAACGTTACGAATAAGCTGAACTACCGTAAACAAGCCTAAAGTTACGAGCGCTACGTTGCCATCAGTAGTCGATGGGGTGCCTATCTCTCCCCCAATCAGGTCAAGCACACATTGAGGTATCATAGCTACCTCGCCATCACCTGAGTAGGTCACAACTCGTGATCCAAGGTTAACGGGGTCAACGCTCTGAACGACGCATCTTGGGATACTGTTTAAAGGTGCGCTCTCACATCCACCCGGTTCAAAACCCGAATTTGTGAAGGTTCTCACTTTGCCCTCGCTACCATAAAGAATCACTCTCTTTTCAAATGTAGCGATACCTACAACCTCGGTTGGCTGAACCGACCCACTTGTGAACACGGCAAATCTAACCAAAAAGTAAAAGGATAGACTACATGAATAAAAGCCTCGATTTAAATTGACCGGTTCAACATCGATAAACACATTGCTTACCTCTGCCCCACGGCTTCGGATATTAATTGCGCTATCAACTAGTGCTTGATCGGCAGGTGAAAAATACACCCTCAAATCTTCAAGGCAATCACGAGCGCAGCAGGAGTCATAAACTCTGCCGCCATCTATGCACACTGCCTCACGAAAGTCACCTGATGCAACTATCGAATCTCTTGTGTCTGCCATCGACAGTACCTCCTATGTTAGTTTAATCGAAGAAAACTTCATTAACATAGTATGAAGAGATACTCTCAATGTGAATTAAAACAGCTTAAATTACATCAAGTTTTGCAAAATTGGACATGATTTTTTTAGTTCCAACTCTATCAAAAGCAATCTCTAAAAGCTGATCATTGCCCATTGCAGTAACCTTGATAATCATACCTTCGCCAAACGCCTTATGGCGCACTCTCTGCCCTACCTTATATTTTGTTGCACAAGACACATCATTGGCTTTTTTAGAAGCAGATGACCCACCAAAAGAAGAACGCTGGGGTTTGTTATCACCAGTGAAATGCTCATAGCCTGTGTTTCGTGTTTGATATTCAGTATCTCGGCCGAATGAACCGGAGCCTCCAAAACCTGAGAATGCAATAGGCTGATTCATTCTCTTAATAAGATTACCGGGAATTTCACCTATAAAGCGTGAAGGTCTAGAGCGTTCAGTGCGACCAAACAGCATGCGAGACGAAGCAGTTGATATATTTAGCTGTTCTCTAGCTCTGGTTATACCCACATAAGCCAATCGACGCTCCTCTTCAATCTCTTCGGGGCCACCATAGATAGACTGATTGCCTGGAAATATTCCCTCTTCAACACCTGCAATAAAAACCACAGGGAATTCAAGACCTTTTGCAGTATGCATGGTCATGAGCAAAACTCTATCGTCGTTTGTATCGTCGGTATCAAGGTCGGTTATTAACGCTAACTCCTCTAAGAAGCCTGATAGAGTTGCACCATCTGCCTCATGCTCTTTTTCATACTGCAAAATGCTGGATGAAAATTCGTTAACGTTATCTACCCTATCCTGCTCTTCATCACCCATCATCTGAAGAGCTGACAAGTATTTGCTTTTATCGAGCATATACTCAAAAAGCTCGTGCAAGGTGAAGCTGTTTGACTTTTCAACAAAATCACTCATCATCTCGGCAAATGCTTTTAACTTTGCAGAGCCCCTTGAAAGCACGGCATATTCATCGGCAGCAAGCATAATCTCAAGCATGCTTTTGCCCGTTTGGTCGGCAATAGATGAAACGTGATTAACGGTTGTATCGCCTATGCCTCGCTTGGGCTCATTAACAATACGCTTTAGCGCAATACCATCGCGTGGGTTATTGATAACACTCAAATAAGCAATAACGTCTTTAATTTCTTTGCGATCAAAGAACTTTGTGCCACCAATAACACGATAACTGATACCGGATCGCATAAGAACGTTTTCTATAGCATTTGATTGCGCATTCATGCGATATAAAACTGCGTGGTCACTGGCTGTTTTGCCCTGACGAATATTCTCTGCAATGGTGTCGGCAATGAATCTTGCTTCCCCCTGCTCGTCATTAGCGCAATACCAAGTGATTTTTTTGCCACCATCTTTATCGGTCCAAAGGTGTTTACCCTTTCGACCTTGGTTATTTGCAATAACTGCGTTTGCTGCATCAAGAATTATCTGAGTTGAACGATAATTTTGCTCGAGCCTGATAACACGAGCGTTTTTATATTGCTTTTCAAAGCTCAAAATATTCTCAATTGTAGCACCTCTGAAACGATATATACTTTGATCATCATCGCCGACAACGCATATATTGCCATATTTTTGAGCAAGTAGCTTAGTGAAAACATATTGAGCGTGGTTAGTATCCTGATACTCATCTATCATTATGTATTTGAAACGATTTTGATAGTATTCGAGCACATCAGTGCACTCATTAAAAAGACGCACGGTGTTCACAATCAGGTCGTCAAAATCCATTGCATCGTATTCGGTCAGCATTGACTGATACTTGCGATATGCATCATTAATCATTCTGCGTCTGACATCACCCGATATTGTTGCTTCGTAAGCCTCAGGAGTAATAAGTGAATCCTTAGCGTGGCTGATTTCGGCCAAAATTGCACGATGACCCAATATTTTTTCATCGATACCCAATGAGCGCATAACATCCTTCATTAGTCTGCGCTGGTCATCGGTATCGTAAATAGTGAAGTTGTTTGAATAACCGATTCGATCGGCATAACGGCGCAATATGCGCGAACAGGTTGAGTGGAATGTAGCAGCCCAAACCTCATTGCCGTCTGCTCCTACAGCTGAATCAAGACGTTCTTTAAGCTCTCTGGCCGCCTTATTAGTAAAGGTGATAGCAAGTATCTGCCACGGCAACACCCTATCAACCCCTACCCACTCAGGGGCAGGCAGATTGTTATCAAAGCACATCTGAAGTTGCTGAACATCGTCCTCATCGGCATAGGAGCCTTCGTCATAATATGCCGTGCCGTAACGGAGCATATTTACTATTCTATTTATAAGAACAGTGGTTTTACCACTTCCTGCACCAGCTAATATTAATAACGGGCCGTTAATGGTCACAACGGCTTCAAACTGGCGATTATTCATTCGACCAAAATCACGCTCTATTAGTTTTTTTCTTAAATCTACAAATTGTTGCTGAAAATCCATTAGTATAGTTCCTTAATTTTATTATAGAAAGATGCCGGCATTAAGCCGGCATCAATCAAAAGCTTAAATTAGCAAATTTCAATATCGTTAACAAAATAGCTACCATCTGCTGCGCGATATTCATCTTGCATACCGATTTCAATGGTGCGATCAGCGTCGTTATGCATACGCAAACGCAGCTGATATTTGCCCTTGGGAGCATCGAATTTTAACGCATAATCACGCACTGTGATGGTGTGAGGCATCATCTCGCAGCTATCGAAAGAATCAGCTGCGCAGGTGTAGGTGCCATTCTCGCCAACAAGGATAAAGTCGAGCTTGTAGGGCTTATATGAAGGAGCAGCGCCCTTATTCTCCCAATAGCACTTAATGCTGAATTCGGGAGCAGTCTGCTCGGGCACTTCGACACCGTAAAGGAAATACCAATATCCAAGATGGTTTGCCATCATGATAGCCATCTCGGGATTCTCTCGGAGCCACTGGCGAGGATAACCGTGGAAGCCTGCATAGGTTGCGTGGCTGCCCTCAACAGAAGCGAGGAAAGGCCAACCCTCGAGATACCAACCTGACTTGATGGTCTGATGATAGTGCTCAAGCTCAAGAATGGTCGGGAACTTGCGCCATGCTCTGTCGTAAATCTCTTCGGAGCGAAGGGTATTAAAACCATATCTTTCGGCAAACCAGGTAACGCTGATACCGTCATCACGAATGGTGATATTATTGTCGATAATATAGTTAAGAATTTCTTGACGCTCTTCTCTTCCACCAATTTCACGGCTGCCTACAAAGTCGTCGCTTATAACAAGCTGAGTATTCTTGTAGTATTTTACATGAATGTCGATATGCTTTTTGATTACCTCAACGGGCCAATCTCTGTGTGATGAAGAACAGCAATGGCCTTCACCCCAGTCACCGTAGCTACCGATGTCAACATAGATAACCTCTTCGCGAGAGTCATAACGCTCTGCAAAAGCACGATGGAAGTTTTCAAGTTTTTCGAGGAAGATGGGGTCGCCGTAATCAGGTTCAATTGAACCGTTAGGCATAACCTCGTATTTTGCGCCGAGATCAAAAACCCATTTAGGGGTATCATATCCATCATGCTGCCTAACGTCGGTTTCTTTGCAGGAAATTCTAAACGAAACACGTTTGCCTGCAGCAACCCATGGATCTATAATCTTATCAATAATCTGCCAGTTAAACTTGCCCTCTTCGGGTTCAAGAAAAGCCCATGACAAACGCAGATAGGTATGATCCATCATCGGGAAATCTTCGAGAGTGTCTGACGGGTCAAGGTCAGCACAGTATTTTGTTATTCCATTATCATAATAATGGACATACCAACCTTTATCAGGATTGTTACAGAGCTTTTCGTCGTCATAACGATTTTTAAGTTTAAGCATTTTTTATCCCCCTAAATAATATTTATATTAGTTATAAAATAACTTCCATCTTTAGCTTGGTAGCTAGTTTGCATACCAAGTTCTATAGTGCGCCCCATACAATTGTGCATACGCAAGAACAACTGATAATCACCTTTGGGAGCATCAAAATTCAGTTTATAAGCTTGCACTGAAATGGTGTGAGGCATCAGAGCGCAGCTGTCAAAAGTTGCAGCCTCGCAGATATAAGTGCAATTATCACCGATAAGCAAAAAGTCGAGCTTATAATGCTTATATGAAGGGGCAGCCCCCTTATTCTCCCAATAGCATTTGATGGTGAATTCAGGCGTTGTTTGATTTGGTACATCAACACCATAAAGAAAGTACCAATATCCCAGACGATTTGCAGTCATAACTGCCATTTCAGGGTGGTCAGCAAGCCATTGTCTTGGGTATCCATGAAAACCGGCATAGGTTGCGTGGCTGCCTTCTACTGCTGCTAGAAATGGCCATCCACCGGGATCAGTTTCGTACTCAACTACATGAAAGTAATGCGCATTTTCTAAGATAGTGGGTGTTTTGCGCCACACTCTGTCAAACAAGGAATGAGAACGCAACGTATCATAGCCAAACTTTTGGGCGAACCAATCTACGCAAACGCTGTCATCACGAAATGTGATTTTATTATCAGCTATGTAGTTGAGCAGGCGATCACACCCGGATAAATCTTTTCGACTACCGATAATGTCATCACTTATGGCAATCAAAGTGTTTTTATAGTGTTTAAGGTGAATATCGATATGCTTAATCACTATATCAATAGGCCAGTCCCTATTAGATGACGCACAACAGTGACCTTCGCCCCAATCTCCATAACTACCAACATCAATATATATGACCTCATCGCGATCATCATATCGTTTTGCAAATGCTCGATGAAAATTTTCAAGTTTTTCAAGAAAAACAGCGTCGCCATAATCAGGCTCGACAGTTCCATCGCTCATAATCTCATACTTTGCGCCTGCATCAAAAACCCATTTTGGGGTTGCGTGGCAATAATCCCTATCAGTCTCTTTGCAGGTTATTCTAAAGGATATTCGCTTGCCTGCAGATACCCAAGGATCTATAATTTTGTCGATTATGTGCCAATTGAATTTGCCCTCTTCAGGTTCAAGATAACTCCATGCCAAGCGCAAATATGCATGATCCATCATTGGGAAATCATCAAGTGTATCTGACGGGTCTAGGTCAGCGCAGTATCTGGTTAAACCATTGTCATAGTAGTGTACATACCAACCCTTATCAGGATTGTTACATAATTTTTCTTCATCATAACGATGCTTAAGCTTTCGCACAAATTCATCCCCTTAAAGGCAACTCGGTTATTACTGCCTACAGCAGTTAAACTTACGGTCAAAAGCAATATGAAAAAGCAAAAATATTATCAAACAATCGACAAGCAAAATATCAATCAAGCAGATGCTGTAATTGGCTAAAACTAAGCATAAAAATATAACACTTATGGTTTGTCAACATATTACCGATTGGCTCAAAACAACACTAAAGCATGCACAAAAAAACGAGCTATTAACCCTAACGCAACCGTATGTATCGTCTAAAAACAAGGGCAAACAACATGTTTAACGCGCCCAATATTAAAAGCAACAATCAGGTCAATGTCATTTTAAATACTATCATAGTCAAACTGCTTTTGCAAGGCTTTATTGCCGTTGACACAACCAAAAAATACAGGTATAATATATTAAAAATCACCAAGGAGCGTTTAATATGATTGACTACTCAAAAGCACTGATGAAGAAAAAGATTGACAAGGTTGTTGCCGCCCTTGAAGCTAATAACATTAAGGCCTATCGCATATCATCAAGAGAAGAAATGTTTGAGGTGCTTGAGACTCTTGTTCCCTCAGGTGCAACGGTTGGTTTTGGTGGTTCAATGACTTTAACCGATACCGGTGTTATTGACTGGCTTCGCTGGAAAAAGGATATTGAGCTTTTAGATCGTGCCAGAGTTGACGACCAAAAAGAGTGCATGAGAAAATGCCTTTTGAGTGACGTTTATTTTAGTTCTACTAACGCCGTTACAGAAGATGGCTGGCTATATAATGTTGATGGCAACGGTAACCGCGTTGCAGCTATGATATACGGCCCTAAGAGCGTTATTATAGTTACCGGATGTAACAAGATTGTTCCCGATCTTGCATCTGCTCAAAACAGAGTTAAAAGCACTGCAGCTCCTGCTAACTGCATGCGCCTTGACAAGCAAACTCCATGCACTAAAACCACCAGCTGTGCTGATTGCAAATCGCCCGATAGAATCTGCAGATCCTTTGTCGCTATGGGGCCACAGGGTGAAAAGCATCGCATTAAAGTTCTTATCCTCGAAGAGAATTTAGGTTATTAATAGATTAAGCCTCCCAAGGTGGGAGGCTTATGTTTAGTATTTTACTACATCGATAACCGTTAAGTTTTGTTCACTGACCTTAAATTTAACATCAAACCCAGCGAACTCTATTCCATAAACTCTGTCGGCATCACTTTGATAAGACGGTCTAGGGTCACCTGATAAAATTCCAATAATAGCATCTCTTTTATCGGCTGGTAGTTGCTCGAGCAATTCTTGAGGGAAACTAACCTCAAGACTATAAGATAGTTTTTTATCGGCAAATCCCCCCTCAGCATCAGGGTGACTATCAGTAAAAGCAAGATAGGGTTTTATATCAAAAATCGGAGTACCATCCATCAAATCAGCACCAGAGATGTGAAGCACCATGCCTTGACTTGTCTGCTCAATGCTATCAAGCTTGACAGAAGAAAGACCAATTGCATTTGGCCTGAAGGGTGAACGTGTAGCAAAGACCCCTATCCTCTTATTTCCGCCAAGTCTTGGTGGTCTGACAGTAGGTGACCAATCATCGATGATCGATTCCGAAAACTGCCAAATCAGCCACAGATGGCTAAACTGCTCTATACCCCTTAAAGCATCTGCATTTCTAAATTCAGGTTCAAAAACTATAGTCGCCTTTAATTGATTAACAAGACCGCTTTGACGTGGAATACCGAATTTAGTCTTAAAATCACTGTGAATACGAGCAATCACTTTTAATTCATAGGTTTGCACTGTATAACCCCCAAAAGCCACTTTTTGGTATTGTAACATATTTATTACAAACTGTCAAAACTCGGTACCAATAATAAGACATGCTTTCTGTTACACTTATAATGCAAACATTCTATATTGAAAGGACAATGTTTATGACCGATTATGTTATCATAGTTTTATGCTTAGCTGTTGTTATTCTGCTGATTGCTCTACTTCTCAGGCAATCAAGCCAAAAGAAGGCGATAAAATCCGACATTGACAGAGTAAAATATGATTTAGACCGACAAATCGATTCGATCAAGAGTGCAGTGTATGAGCAACGCGCTGCCATTCTAAAAGAGCAATTAGATCAACAAGAGAGAATCAATAAAACTCTGACCGAAAGCGTTTCAAGATTGCAACAAAGCAACGAGCAAAAGCTTGAGCAAATGAGGGTAACGGTTGATGAAAAACTTACTACTACCCTATCAACTCGACTTGACAGCAGTTTTAAGGCTGTCGGTGAACAGCTTAGCAAGGTCTATGAATCACTCGGTAAAATGCAGGAGCTTTCAGGGGGAGTAACTGATTTGCAGCGACTGTTAACCAACGTTAAAGCAAGAGGAACCTGGGCAGAAATTCGCCTGGGTGAGATTCTTGAGCAGGTGCTGACTAACGACCAGTATGAGCAAAACGTTTCTGTTAGAGGCAATGCCGAAAGAGTTGAGTTTGCCATCAAAATCCCGTCAAATGATAAAGAGGGAGAGTTTGTTTATCTGCCTATCGACTCGAAGTTCCCTCAGGAGGACTATTTGCGCCTAGCTGAGGCTGCAGAAAACGCCGATAAGGATGCTGTTGAGCAATGCTCAAGAGCACTCGAGCGAGTAATTAAAAACGAAGCAGCAACCATCAGCAAGCTATATATTAACCTACCTAAAACCACTGATTTTGCAATAATGTTTTTGCCTACAGAAGGTTTATATGCCGAGGTTTTGCGCCGCCAAGGATTGATTGAAGAAATTCAAAATAAGTATCGAATTATGGTTTGTGGGCCAACCACTATAACTGCCTTTTTAAACACCCTTCGCATGGGCTTTAGAACCATTGCGCTTGATCGTCGAGCAGCCGAAGTGTGGTCGGTGTTAGGTGCTGCAAAGCAACAATATGACCAATTTGAGGTAATTTTAGCAAAGGCACACAAAAAGATTGATGAAGCCGCAAACGTGCTAGACGAAGCGCAAAAGCGCAACGTTATTATCAAAAAGAAGCTTCGCAACGTTGAACAACTACCGGCTGAAGAAGCTCAGTTTTTATTGGGTGATCCTTCGGCTGTCGATTATAATGATTTTGATTAAAGCATAATATACATCAGCGCTAACATAAGCAATTCATCAGACTCATTGTTTTTGCCTGATAAAAGCGCTATCAGCATAAGTATTATTGAACGGTCACTATCCATCTCTATGCTGCTAAAATCTAACATTTTAAGCAAACCATTAGTTTGATTTTTAGATTGTTTTAGGGTTTGCTTTGGTTGATTATCTTTATTCGATTTGCTTTGAACCACATTGCGTGGCGAAACAAAATTCGGTATTTTTATAGTATCTTTAGATGCAGGATTTTTCATGCCGTTTCCTCACAGTTCAAACAAACCGCTTTCACTCACAAGTGGCATAATCGAGGCTATTTTGAGAAGCTTAACTGCTTTATCCACTCTCGGTTGTCTTTGCTTAGACAGATGAGGCTTTAACGCTAATAAGAGCGCTGTTCGATCATCGCCTCTATTACTGTTAAGAGCACTCATAACTCTCATTATGCCACCCATCTGATCGGTTGATATTGAGCCTAACATTTGAGATAAATCGAAACCCGAGTCTGAATGATTACTCGTTTGGTGCTTTTCACCCTTATCGAGCATCAAGCTATCTGCAATTGACTTAATGGTATCTAAACTATCAGGGTCGTTTAAAATTGACGTAATTTTTTGTGTAAAATCATCCAACTACTTACCCTCCGATAGCTTTTGAATTAATCTTTGCACCTTCTCTGATTGCAGAATCTTTCTAACAGACTCTTCGTCATTTAATATTCTGTTCAGTTTTTCTGTATCTTTAGGGTTGAGAGCAGACATTAATCCTTCTGCTGACTTGCTGTTTACAGCATTGCTGAGTGTTTGATTATCAACACCGAGTTTAGTTGATAGATTGCTAATAATTTTGTTCATATCGTTATTCATATAGAAACCTCACAAAAATAATCAAGGAGCTAAACATATGCGCATACTGGTTTTATCCGACTCACATCGTAGAACATCAGCATTATTTGACGCCGTTGAAGCACATCCCGATATTAAACATGTTATTTTTCTCGGGGATGGGGTAAATGAACTAGATGACGTTAAGCTGATTTATAGCGACCGAAATTATTATTCTGTCTCGGGTAATTGCGATTTCTCTTCTGCCCTCACCACATCGTTAATAATAAAATTAGAGGGCAAGGTTATATACGCTTGTCACGGTCATCTGCATGGGGTCAAGTATGGTCTTGATAGGGCTGTATCAGCTGCAAAGCAAGCAGGTGCTGATATTTTGCTTTTTGGTCATACGCATGTTGCTATGACATCTTATTCTGACGGGCTTTATATAATGAATCCCGGTTCAGTTTCTCAGCCTCGTGACGGTGGCAGACCTAGCTACGGCATAATCGACATTGTGCCACAAGGTATTATGACAAACATCATCCGATAACATTATATGCTTATCGCTTTAATATGAACACAAAAAAACACGACGCATCGTTTAGTGATACGTCGTGTTTTTATTAGTCGTTATATTCACCGAGTTTGCCTTGGCTCTCTGCCTTCAGATAGGCGTTGATAAAGCCATCAATATCGCCATCCATAACGGCGTTGATGTTGCCGTTCTCGTGGCCTGTACGATGATCTTTAGCCAAAGTATAGGGCATAAATACGTAAGAACGAATCTGAGAGCCCCATGCAATTTCCTTTTGAACGCCCTTGATATCCTCAATCTTATCGAGGTGCTCATGCTCTTTAATTTCGATAAGCTTAGATTTAAGCATCTTCATACACTTGTCTTTGTTTTGGAACTGGCTACGCTCATTCTGACAAGCTACAACTATTCCTGTAGGGATATGGGTAATACGAACAGCAGATGAGGTCTTATTGATGTGCTGACCACCTGCGCCACTGGCTCGGTAGGTATCAATCTTTAAATCCTCTGCACGGATATCAACCTCTACATCTTCGCCTATCTCGGGCATAACCTCAAGAGATGCAAACGAAGTGTGTCTGCGACCTGATGAGTCAAAGGGTGATACTCTGACAAGACGGTGAATTCCCTTTTCGCTCTTTAGATAGCCATAAGC
>JAZRMJ010000035.1:0-4702 GCA_045647445.1 Acutalibacteraceae bacterium
ATTACCGGATCAGATTTAACCATTAATGTTAATATGGCTAGTTACGATAAGCATGGTCAGTTCACGGTGCCAATCAACGTTACAGTGGCTGACGGATTTGATAGCGTGTGGGTTTCTACTCATCAAAAAGAGTACACTGCATTAATAACCATATCACCTAAAAAATGATTTAAAATATAACCTTTTGTCTTTCGGCAAAAGGTTATATATCTATGTGGCAAAAGCCTTTCACTAATTATAAAATATAATAGGTGGTTATAGTGAGCTTTTTGTGGTATTTGGTTGTTATTATTCTGGTTGCTTATGTTGTAATATGCATAATCAGTGGTGTGCTTTGTGCAGTTGCTCAAGAGAATAAATCAGATAAGCTTTATTTTAAACTCAAAACCAATAAAGATTGCGATGAATTGATTGAATTTTGCAGTTCATCACTGAGCGATAATATTGTAGTTATCGGTGTTGATTATGGCTTAAAAGATATTGATAAGCAAAGAGTATTAAAGTATGTTGACTTGATTAGTCAGGACGATTTAAAACAATTATGACGGAGAGTTTTTATGTCTCAAATCGAAACCTTAACAGGGACAATTGAAAAGATAACATTTAGCAATCCGTCTAACGGTTTTACTGTTGCGCAGCTGAGTGATGATAGGGAGCTTATCACAATCGTCGGTAACCTTGGAGGAGCCGGGGTTGGCGAAACGGTTGAGCTTAAAGGTTATTATGATGATCATTATACCTTTGGCCCTCAGTTTAAAGTCAGCGAGTGTGTTAGATGTGTGCCTAATACAGCTGCATCTATACTAAAATATCTTTCGAGTGGTGGTATAAAAGGTGTTGGTCCTGCAACTGCTATGAGAATCGTTTCACGATTTGGTGATAATACGCTCAATATTATTGAAAAAGAACCTGAGCGTCTAGCTGAAATTAAAGGCATATCTCGTAATAAAGCGTTTGCAATATCTGAGGATTATATTAAAAATTTTGGTGTTCGTGACCTTATGATATATCTTTCTCAGTTTGGCGTAACCCCTGATGAGGCGTTGGAGCTGTTTAAACTGCTTGGAACGTCTGCTATCGATAAAATTAAATTAAATCCGTATTATTTTTGTTCGGATGATATGCGCTTCACCTTTGAAAGAGCAGATGAAATTGCACGAGCTATGGGGTATGGCGCTGATTTTGAATATCGCATTATGTGTGGTTTAGAGTATGTTTTGCGCCACAATGTTCAAAATGGGCATACTTGTATTCCAAGGCATAAGGCTATACCTGTTGCAACTAGTTTGCTTGAAGCAGATGAAAAATTAATATCATCCTGCTGCGATAAAATGATTAGTTTGGGTCGACTTATAGAGGCTCAGGTTGAAGGCAAGCCATATTTGTTTTTGCCCTATCAGTATAGAGCTGAGCGATATATTGCCGATAGATTGCGCAATATGATTGCCTTTCCTCCACCTAGTGTAATCGATTTGGGCAGAACCTTGAGTCAAATTGAGCAAGAGTTAAATATTGAGTTTGGTCAGCGTCAGAGAGAGGCTATAGATGCTGCCGTTAATAAAGGCGTTTTAATCCTAACCGGTGGACCCGGTACGGGAAAGACCACTACCCTTAACGCAATCATTCGTATCATGGAGCGCTCAGGGTTAAAGATATTGCTTGCAGCACCAACCGGGCGAGCTGCTAAGCGTATGACAGAGGTTACAAACTACGAGGCTAAGACGATACATCGTCTTTTAGAGGTTGAGTGGGATGAGTCTCACAGACCCTTTTTCTCACGTAATGAACGAAATACGCTTGATTGCCACGTTCTTGTTGTTGATGAAATGTCGATGGTCGATTCGGTGCTGTTTGAGAGCCTGATTAAAGCCGTACCTTTTGGATGCAGGCTTGTTTTAGTAGGGGACAGCGACCAGCTACCTTCTGTTGGCGCAGGTAACGTTTTGCATGACTTGATTGATACCAATGTTATACCAACAGTTGAATTAACCGAGGTTTTTCGTCAGGCAATGACCAGCGCAATCGTAACTAATGCTCATAAGATTCTAAACGGTGAAAAACCTGATTTATCATTACGCGATTCAGACTTTTTCTTTTTAAACTGCGAACATTCTTCAAACATACCTAAGACTGTTTGTTCATTAGCAGTTACTCGATTACCTAAAGCGTATGACTTTGATACTCTTGAGGATATTCAAATTTTGTGCCCTTCACGAAAGTGGGATGCAGGCACAATCTCAATTAACAGCGTTATGCAAAACCTTGTGAATCCTCCGTCAATTGATAAAACCGAGATTGTCGTTGGCAAGGTCACCTTGCGTGAAGGTGATAAGGTAATGCAAATAAAAAACAACTACGACATTATGTGGGATAAAGATGACGGTTCGGACGGTACTGGGGTCTTTAATGGTGACGTTGGCAGACTTGAAGAAATCGACCTTTCATCAGGCACTATGAAGGTCAGATTTGACGATAGAGTAGCAACCTATATGCTTGAATTTGCCGATCAGCTTGAGCTTGCGTATGCTGTAACGGTTCATAAAAGTCAGGGCAGTGAATATGAGTGTGTTATCATGCCCGTTTCTGATATGCCACCTCAGCTTAAATATCGAAACCTTTTATACACAGGAATTACCAGGGCGAAAAAGATGATAGTTTTGGTCGGCAATGAAGGTGTGGTTTGGTCAATGACGCAAAATGTCAAACGAACCCGTCGTTATACTGCGCTAACCTCGTTTTTTGGTGATTAATATGAAATGGTCTGATATTGATTGGCGTAAGATCTATAGGTATATAGTTGATTGCATATTTCCTCCTCGTTGTAGCTGTTGCTATATAACTCTGCAACCCTTAGAGTTAATATGCAGTGAGTGTGAGGCTGATTTAGAAACTCTACGCATCAAAAAACCACATGTGCGCACTCTAAACGGAAGACGATATAGAATCCACGCAGTCTTTGAGTATAGTAATGATAATGCGCCATCCACTATTGTGAAACGAGTCAAAGGCCTAGGCAAACCGTTTGGTGCCATGTATATGGGTAAAGTGATTGGTCAAAAAGCCAAAAGACTTTCAAAACAAATTGATGCTGTAACCTATGTTCCGACATCTCGCAGCAGAACAAATAAAAATATGTTTGATCATAGCGAATATATCGCCAAATTTGCTGCAAAAGAGCTTGGAGTCAAAGAGTATATGTTTCTCAAAAAGATTAAAAAAACCAAGCGTCAGCATGATTTGAGTGAGGTTGATCGTCGCACAAACCTTAAAGGTGCGTTCAGAGCGCTTGATAAAGCAAATGGTATGAGAATTCTGCTTGTAGACGATGTAACTACTACGGGATCTACCTTGTGCGAATGCGCTCAAGAGCTATACGCTAAGGGCGCTGCAAGTGTTACGCTTATGGCATTTTCAATGGTAAAACGAAAGCATTGACAAGCGACTTTGATTTGGTTTATAATCGAAACATAAAAGTTTATTAAGGATTGATTTAATGTTTAACGATATAGGTGTTGACCTTGGTACTGCTAAAACAGTTATAGTTAAAAACAGAAAGATTGTTTTATCTGAGCCGTCGGTTGTCTTGATGGATAACTACGATGAAATACCTGTCAATTTTGGTCACTACGCTCAGCGAGCAATTGGCCGTTCAACCGAGCGATATAGCACAATTTGTCCCTTAGAGCGTGGCGTTATAGTCGATTATGATGCGACTGAGTATATGCTCGGCAACTATATGTCTCGTGTATTAGGCAAAACAATTACTAAACCGAGGGTGGTTGTTTCTATCCCCAGTGGTGTTACTGCTGTTGAACGACGCTCAGTTATTGATGCAGTTCAATCATCAGGCGCTCGTGGTGTATGCACCCTTGAGTCTCCTGTAGCTGCAGCACTTGGCATGGGTGTTGATTTTAAGCGCCCTTATGGCACTATTGTTGTTGATATCGGCGCAGGCACTACCGATGTAGCCGTTATGTCTATGGGTGGATTATCTCGCTGTGAAACAGCCAAAATTGCTGGCGCCGATATTGATGCCGCAATTATGCGCTATATGAAAAGAGAATATAATTTGCGCATAGGTCAGCAAACTGCTATGCAGATTAAGCATCAAATTGGCTCTGCAATGCCACGTAATATTGAGATAGCTATGATGGCTAAGGGTCTGAGCATGTCATCAGGTTTGCCGATTGCTGTTGAGATTACGGGCAACGAGATTTATGCTGCTATTCAGGATGTTATTGAGCAGATATGCAATGCAATTCAGTCGGTTATCAATCAAACCCCACCTGAGTTAGTTGGCGATATATCTGAGGGTGGTATTTACCTGACGGGAGGTACTGCGCTTTTGACAGGAATGGCTGATGCTCTTGCACAGTATTTGGGTCTAAGCATTCGTGTTGCAGATGATGTTGGTTATTGCGTAGCAAAGGGAATAAGCATTGCAATGAATCATTTTGACCTTTTAGAAAATGGTGATTATAGTTTCGCAACAATGCAAGATTTGGTGTGATTAAATTCAAAAATTGCTTGACATAAAGCGCTTTTGAACTTATAATTACATAGTGTCTTGCTGGTGTGGCGGAATAGGCAGACGCAGGGGACTTAAAATCCCCCGGTGGCGACATCGTACCGGTTCAAGTCCGGTCACCAGCACCAGGAAAAACCTCTTTTGTTCAGCAAAAGAGGTTTTTTCATTATAATC
>JAZRMJ010000036.1:0-18081 GCA_045647445.1 Acutalibacteraceae bacterium
CCTGCGATTGCGCTCATATCGGCAAAATTCTCTTCGATAAGGCGAGCAGCTTTTGCACCGATAAGGCGTATGCCAAGGCCGAAAATCAAACGCCATAGCTCGTTGGATTTCGAGCGCTCAATAGCCGAAATAAGGTTTTGAGCCGACTTATCGCCCGAGCGATCAAGGCTCGATATATCCTCTGCGTTAAGAGTGTAGATATCAGCAGGAGAGGTCAAAAGCTTTGCTTCTGCTAATTGCTCAACCAAGGCTTCACCGAGACCCTCAATATCCATTGCATCACGGCTTGCAAAGTGAATCAGGTTTCTCACAAGCTGAGCAGGACAATCGGGGTTAACGCAGCGCAGAGCTGCCGCATCCTCTTGCCTTATGAGGGTGCCACCACAAGATGGGCAATTTGCAGGAAGTTTAAAAGCAGCATTACTCACGCGAGACTGAACGCCTATAATTTCTGGGATTATTTCGCCTGCTTTGCGAACAACAACGGTATCTCCGATATTGACACCTAGCTGATCGATAACGTCTTGATTATGCAAGGTCGCTCTCGAAACTGTGGTGCCTGCGAGCTGAACGGGCTCAAAAACTGCAGTTGGGGTTATAACACCCGTTCTGCCGACGGCAATCTCTATGTCAAGGAGCTTGGTCGCTCTCTCTTCAGGTGGGTATTTGTAGGCTACTGCCCATTTGGGATGCTTTGCAGTGCTACCCATCTCACCTCGAGCGCTAAGGTCATCCACTTTAATAACTGCGCCGTCAATATCAAAATCTAAGCTACCACGAAGGCTGCCAATACGACGCACCTCGTCGATAGCTTGCTCGATAGTATCGCACGATTTATAAAAAGGCAGGGTGTTAAGACCGAGAGTTTTGAGCAATTCGAGCGATTCAACATGGGAATTCAACTCGACACCCTCGCTCTGCTGAATATTAAAAATAAAAACATCAAGGCCTCGCTCAGCAGCTATTCTCGGATTCTTTTGACGAAGTGAGCCTGCAGCAGCGTTGCGTGGATTTTTAGGTAGTTTGCCACCCTCTGAAAGCTGAGCCTCGACAAGCCGTTCAAAGGATGCACGGGGCATATAGACCTCTCCCCTCACTTCTAATAAAGGCAGAGGGTTATTGAGCTTCTTAGGAATATTGCGAATGGTCATAAGGTTTGCCGAAACATCTTCACCTGTGTTGCCGTCGCCTCTTGTTGAGCCTCTGACAAAGGTGCCGTTGACATATTCGAGCGACACCGACAAGCCGTCGATTTTGGGCTCGACAGAATATTTGACCTGACCGATCGCTTCACGCACACGGCGATCAAAATCGAACAGTTCATCCTCTGAAAAAACGTCTTGCAAGCTCTCCATTCTAACGGTATGGGTTACCGACTCAAAGGTATTGAGGGCGACACCACCGACTCGCTGAGTAGGAGAATCTTCGGTTACGATTTCTGGGTTTTCGTGCTCATAATGCTTTATCTCGAGCATGAGCATATCATATTCATAGTCGGTAACGGCAGGGTCGTCATCAACATAATAGCGTTTGTTATAGTAATGGGCTAAGTCGCACAGTTCTTTATAGCGTGCTTTATCCGATGCCTTCATGTTGCATCTCCTTTATATGAAATCAGTTTTGTTTGCGAACTATTTTGTATTCGTCGTAAAGTCTGTAGTATGGGCAGTTTTGGGTGGAGTGAGAAAGAAAGTCGGTCATTTCGTCTTCATCGAGTTGCATTAAACACTCGTAGCAATCCGACTCATAGTTGTAATCATAGTTTGCACAGGATTCGCAATTATCGCTCACAAGAAAGCACCTCGCTTATAGGATATTTATCTTATTTATTATAACAGATTTGGCGCAGTAATAGCAAGGCAGAAAAAATAAAATCAGATTGATTATGTTTTGAACTTAAAAGATAAATTCAAAGCAAAAGAAATTTAGCAAAAATTTAATTAAAAAGTCTTGACAAAATAAAATAATTGGATATAATAATTGAGTCGGTTAACGACAGCAAACAATTTAGCGGTATTGTGTAACGGTAGCACGGCAGGCTCTGACTCTGTTTGTTGAGGTTCGAATCCTTATACCGCTGCCAAAGAAAAAGCAACATCATTAGATGTTGCTTGTTCTTTTTTTGCATCGTTATAAGGTTGAGAACCGAAGGTTCGTCGGAGCAGCCGAGTTGCAACGCAAATCGGTCTGTGGAGTCTCGAGCACGACAAATTTTTTTGGACATCGCCAACAGCGATCAAAAAAATTGTCGGCGCAGAGTATCCTTATATTGACAAAGTTAATAAGTTGAGGCTATTGACAAAGTTAATAAGGATGAGAACCGTAGGTTCGTCGGGGATTACAAAAATCACCGTCAAAGCTGGCCATTGGGCAACTTTGACGGTGAGAATTAATTATAATGAATCAATTTCTTTTTGAGTTCGAGAGGCTCGATAAAAGAAATAAAGTCCTACCGGCCAAAACACAAACAAGAAAATAACTGCAAGGATCGTTTGGTTATTCTTCTTTTTAACAAGCTGCGCTTTATAACTTGTATCATTCTGGCTGCTTTTGTAAGAGCTATTATAGTCTGTATCGGAATAATCGCTGGTGCTAGAATAGGTTGCAGCGCTTGAACGTGATGACGAGGTATCTGCTTTTGACTTTGACTTTGATGCCCCCTTCTTTCTGCCTGAGGATGAATCAAAGTAATTGGTCACAATCTCTTCGGGAGTTCCCTCTTCATACGGCTTAAAGAATGACGGACCTGCTCCTGATAGCTGCGAAACAATTTCGGGATCTCTGCGATTAAGCTTATACAAAGTCTCAAGAGTGGTCTCGACTATCATATCATCCTTCATATAACTGCATTTATCGGGATATGTTTTTCTAAACCATTTGGCATAGCATTCTGCCGACTCTTTAACATCAGGGTCGTATTTTATCAGCCACTCAACCTCTGCTGGGTTCAAATAACGAGAGCCATTGGGTTGAGGTCTGGGCGGGATATCCTCAGCCTCAGTCTCTTTCTTTGCGTAGAGTGATTCGGTCGCCTTGATTAGATTTTTAAGCTCGTCTAACAAATAGCGCTCACTATCCACTCCTTCGGGGACGGTCATAGTTTCACTAAACTTTTCAACGAGGGTTAAAAACACCATCTTAACATAGTTTTCATCATCTACATTGTCGGGGTGCTCAGCCTTCAAAACCAGCTTTGAATAATCGGCTATTAGCGTTGTGCCCTCGTCTGTGCCAAAAGCTTCTAATACCTTTTCTATTTCTACCATGCTTTGTCTCCTCCAAACCTATAGAGAATCTCTATTTAAGCCGGGGTGTGCTTATAAATGCCACAGCTCTCCCATGGATCCTTGCGATTTCCGGTTTCTATGCAGCGCTTTTCTTCGGGGCGAAAGCTTTTGCAGTTACCACAAACACGGTCTCCGTAAGGACGGTGCTCTGCAATAGTACATTCAGAGGTTGAAGTGCGCGAATAACCATTGTATCCACACTTTCCATCTGAAGAACGGAAATAACGACAGTTGTAACATTGACTCATAATAAATCTCTCCTTTTTTAAATGACGGATTTAAAACGATTAAATCTTTCGGGGACAACCCGTTAGTCATATTATACATCTATATATGTTTTTGTCAATGTTTTTTGTCGTTTTTGCATCGTGGCGAGAATTCAAACTACAGATTATCAACAGCTCACCCTCAATCAAAACGAGCTGCTATTTTATTGAAACGATGTGGGCATTATCCCTTAAAAGACAACAAAGCTATTTCATTAAAAATTATTGTAAAAGTTATCAATATATCATTGAAAAAACTATATTTTTAATATACAATGTAATTTAACAGTTTTTTATAATTGAAGAGGTTTTATATGACAATTGAGGTTTATGGTCAGATACTCGGCATTATTGCAACAGCCATAATTGCAGTATCATTTCAATGCAACAAAAGAATCATTCTGCTTATAATTCAGGCAATCGGTGTTTTGCTACTGAGCATCAGCTATTTTATGCTTGGTGCATGGTCAGGTGGCGCTCTTAACGCTGTTTGCTGTGTGCGTGACATTTTCTTTTTATTTCAAGCCCCCAACTCAACGGCTAATCGCATAACAACTGCCATATCTATAGTAGTTATGGGAATTATGGGTGCTCTTTCATGGCAGAGTTATATATCGCTACTGATAATATCAGCGCTGATTCTTAACTCATTCTTTATATCGCTTGGCAAGCCTCAAGTGCTCAGATACAGCTGCTTTTTAACCTGCGTGATGGTGCTTATTTATAACATCGTCGTATTCTCTATCGGTGGAATACTAAACGAGCTGGTTGTGCTCACATCATCGGCTATAGGCACAATGCGATACCTGAAAGGTAAAAAGAAAGCTACCGAATAAATTTATAAGCGAGGTAATGATTTTGCTGAAAAAACTGAGAAAAATTCGAATTGTTAACCTCTTGATGCTAACCCTTGCAGGTAGGATAAACGCATTTGGCATTACCATATTTTTGACACCTGTTAAGCTATACGACAGTGGTATTTCGGGCACATCGATGCTTCTTGAGCAGATAACCCCCGAATATTTGACCCTTTCGATTTTTCTTTTGCTGCTTAACGTGCCTCTGTTTTTATTTGGTCTTAAAAAGCAAGGCAAGCTATTCACCCTCTACGCTATATACACGGTTGCAATCTACTCCGTTTCGGCTTGGCTCATAACCGACGTTTTGCCTATCGATGTGAGCATAGCCTCACCCCTTGCAGGTCAGGATTTGCTACTATGCGCTTTGTTTGGCGGTATAATTTCGGGTATTGGCAGCGGTCTTGCAATTCGCTTTGGCGGTGCTATGGACGGCATTGAGGTTATGGCTGTTATATTCTCAAAAAAGCTCGGCATAACCGTTGGCACCTTCGTTATGATTTATAACATAATAATTTATATTATTTGCGGCATTATGCTTAAAAGCTGGGTGCTCCCCCTCTATTCTGTCGTAACCTACGCTGCAGGTCTTAAAACCATCGACTTTATTGTTGAAGGTATGGACAGAGCAAAGTGCGCTATAATCATCACCGAAAAATCAGAAGAAATATGCAAAGCCTTGAGCGACGTTTTTGGCACAGGTATGACCCAGCTTGATGCTAAGGGTGGTTACTCTAACCGAGATAAATCGATGATATATTTTGTAGTCAACCGTTATCAGGTGGTGCGAATGAAGGACATCGTTCACGAAATTGACCCATCTGCTTACATAATTATAAGCGAGGTTGCCGACGTCTTTTCAAACAATATTAAATAGCAAAATGCCTTCACAAAACGTGAAGGCATTTATTTTTAAATTTCTTCGATTTTTATAAGGCTTGTGTTGCCTGAGGTGCCACTGGTGTCGCCACCGGTAATGATAATTTTATCGCCCTTATTGAGGCACAAATCCTGCTCAGCAATCTTTTTTGCAGTGTAGAAAAGAACGTCGGTTGAGCTAAAACGCTCGCACATTGCAGGTATAACACCCCATGAGAGAGCAAGCCTTCTCCAGGTGCGTTCGTCGGTTGTAAGACCGAGGATTGGCACGGGAGCACGAAAACGAGAGACCATACGAGCCGTCATACCCGATAAAGAACAAGCAACGATTGCTTTTGCTTGGATATCGATTGCCATGCCGCAGGTTGAGTGAGAAACAGCGTCAGCTGCGTTTCTGATTTTAAACTCTGCGTTATGAAAACGCTTATTATAATGAATATTGCTCTCGGTGGTTTCGGCAATTTCAGCCATGGTTTTGACCGACTCAATCGGATATTTGCCTGCTGCAGTTTCGCCTGAGAGCATAATAGCGCTGGTGCCGTCATAAACTGCGTTGGCTACATCGGATATTTCTGCTCTTGTGGGTCGGGGATTATTAATCATAGACTCGAGCATTTCGGTTGCAGTTATGACTCTTTTGCCCAGCAGACGGCATTTGGTTATGAGCTTTTTTTGGATTGAAGGAAGCATTTTGAAGGGAATCTCGACGCCCATATCACCACGGGCAATCATTATGCCATCGCACTGCTCACATATCTCTTCGATATTATCAAAGCCTGATTGATTCTCGATTTTTGCAATCAGCTCAATACCCTCGGCATTAATCTGTTTAAGATAGTTATGAACATCGATAAGGTCTTGCTTTTTAGAAACAAAGGAGCAAGCGATATAATCAACTTCGTTTTGAACACCGAAAGCGATATCTTTTTTATCTTGCTCAGAGAGATACTCCTGTTGCATGACCTTGCCCGGGAAGCTCATACTCTTACGGTCAGAAAGCTCACCACCGATAACAACCCTGCACTTAATATCAGAGCCGTTAATCTCTATAACCTCGAAAGTCAAAAGACCGTTATTCAGCAAAATGGTATCGCCAACAGAAAGCTCGTTGGGAAGGTTAGTGTAGCTGACTGACACTCTCGACTGGTCACCGATAATATCATCGGCAGTGAAGATAAACTCATCGCCGTCATTTAGATTAATCTTTTTATTTTTAAAGGTTTTGATACGATACTCAGGTCCCTTGGTATCAAGCATGATAGCAATGGGCATTTTGAGCTCTGAACGAACCTTTTTAATGGTATCAATTCTTTTTTGATGATCTTCATAGGTGCTGTGAGAAAAGTTAAGCCTTGCAACATTCATACCTGCTTTGCAAAGGCCTATTATCATTTGCTCACTCTCACTTGCAGGACCTATGGTGCATACTATCTTTGTCTTGCGCATATTATCCTCCAAACAGTATATTAACACGCCAAAGACAATCTGCAAAATTGAAATAGCGTTGCTTTCCTTAGCATTGTATAATCATTTACCTCAAAAATCAAGATTCTTTCTCAGATCCGATTGGATTTACAATACTAAAGCCTATATTTACAAGGTGGTCAGCCACACGCTCAAGACCCAAAATGGCCGATGAATAGTAGGGACTGACCTCCATATTGCAGCTGCCCTCGGCAAGTCGAACGAAATGGCCTGCAGTAAACTCTTTTTTCATTCGGTCAATTTCGTTTTCTGATACGTTAAGCTCCGAAAGTCTCGTTTTATTTAAATTGTCAAAGGCATCTCTTGAGATAGCTACCATGCGCACGATAATCTCGCGCATGCTTTTGATATCTTTTTTGCCTTGTTCTGAAAATCCGATGCTTTTTGATGACATTTCTGAAGCGATATCGTAGAAATTTTCAGCGTGATCACCTATGCGCTCAAGGTCGTTTAAAACGTGAAAATATGAGCCGATAACCCTCTCGTCTTTTTCGTCAACAACCGAAGAAAGCTTAATGAGAAACTTAGTCAAGGCGCTGTTGGTGAAATCGATAATTGATTCGTTGTGGATAATTCTATCCCCCTTTGATAAATCCTCAGTCTCCATTGCTTCAAAAGAAAGAGCAACGTTTTCTTCAACGATACTGAACATATAGTCCATCTCTTTTTTGACCTGCATAAGAGCAACAGGCGACATGGTAAGGAGTCGGTCGTCAACATATTTGAGGGTGTGGGTAATCTCGGTGGTTGATTTATCTTTAACAACCAGGCAAGAATATTTGACAAGGTGAGAAACAAAGGGCAAAAGAATACAGGCGGTGGTCACATTAAATATAACATGAAAGACAGATACCCTCATCTGTAGCGACATGGGGTCGTTACCCGGAAACATTGAAATAAGAAGGTTTATAATAGGCTCCTTAAACAGCCACACGATAATAGTGAACAAAACGGTACCTATTACGTTAAAGGTAAAGTGGATGAGAGCAACACGCTTTGAGTTGGCATTTGCACCGAGCGATGCTAAAAGAGCAGTAACACAGGTGCCGATATTTGCACCGAGAACGATAAACAAAGCAAGACTGAGAGGAAGAATGCCCGTGCCGACCATTGTGATAACGACACCGGTTGCAGCAGATGAGCTTTGAATGAGCGCTGTGAATATTACGCCAACCAAAATAAGAAGCAAGGGTGAATCAATAACAGAGAAAACCCCTTGAAACATTGACTCGACCAAAGGATTACCAAAAGCCTGCTCACTGCTCATTACGTTAAGGCCGACAAATATTAAGCCTAGGCCACTACACAAAAGACCTGCAATTTTAATCTTATCTTTTTTGAAAAAGCCCATCATAACACCTGCAAACGCAAGCAGATACATGAGCATATTAAAGTAATCGTTTTTAAGCGCTACCAATACGCCTGTAATGGTTGTGCCGATATTGGCGCCCATAATGATGGGGGTCGCCTGCATAAGGGTCATAACCCCTGCATTAACAAGACCGATAACCATAACAGAGGTTGCTGACGAGCTTTGTATTATAGCAGTAACAGCTGCACCGATACCAACACCTGAGAATCGGTTGTTACTGATTCGCCCGAGCAGGGTTTTCATCCCTTCGCCTGCGCTCTTCTCAAGAGCGGTGCTCATAAAATTCATACCGACGATAAAAACGCCTACTCCTGCAAGCAGCCAAATCAGGCTTTGAATAAGCTGAGTTACTTCTGCTGGTGATAACATGTTTTTTTCTCCTTTCGGTGACAGATGATATAATTGCCACTTCTGCCCCATTATAAACAATTATATATTTCAATCGGTAAAGATGCAGTAAAGGTTAAAAAAATAGCATTGGCTTTAACCCAATGCTATGTGTTTTATTCATTTAATCGGTAACCTACACCAAGCTCGTTTGCGATATAGTTAATTTGACCCGGTTTATCGCCAATCTTTTTTCTTATGTTTGCCATGTTAACCTGGAGCTTTTTAACGCTACCCTCTTGAGGGTAGCCACCCCAAATGGCTTTAATGATAGCGGCATAGGTCATCATTTTGCCACAGTTTTCGGATAGTAAAGTAAGAATATTATACTCAGTTTGGGTGAGTTTTATTTCTTCGCCTTTGAGAAAAACCTGACGAGCATCATAATTAATCTCAAGCTCCTTAAGGGTGAATTTGCTGTCGGGCAGTCGCCCAGAGTCGGAGCTGAATCGATTGTTGCGCAAAGCCGCTCTTATCCTTGCGAGCAATTCACCCGAGCCAAACGGCTTTGTGATATAATCATTTGCGCCTTTATCTAAAGCGATAATTTTGTCTGATTCATTGGCTCTTGCAGAGAGGATGATAACGGGGGTTAAATAATCCTTTCGCACAAACTCAAGCAGTTTAACGCCATCCATATCGGGCAAACCTAGGTCTAAAATAACAAGGTCAGGCAGATAAGAATAAAACTTTGTGATAGCGTCTGAGCAGGAGCCTGACAAAATTGACTGATAGCCTGCCGTATCAAGCATAGTCGCAACAAGGTTTCTTATGTTTGCCTCATCCTCAACGAGAAGGATTTTGTATTTATTTTGAATCATATTTTATTCTTCAGCATCCAAATAAAAGCGAAATACTGCTCCTCCTGTTTTGATATTTTCAGCCTTAATCTCTCCACCGTGGGCTTTAATAATGGCCGCACAGACCGAAAGACCGATGCCTGCATTTTTCTTTTGACCGTCGACAACCACATTGTCTGAGGTGTAGTAGCCACTAAAAAGTGTATCGAAGCGTTTGGGGTCAATTCCACCACCGTTATCTTTAATCTCGAAAACTGCTCTGTTACCGAGGGTAAATACGTGAAGGGTTAATTCGGTCATGTTTTGAGCATGCTGAACTGCGTTTTCGAGTATGTTGACCAGCACCTGCTCAATTAATATCGCATCCATAGGGACGATAACCATATCTTCAGGCAGTTCGACCTCAACGTTTTGAGATGGGTATCGCTTTTTGAAATTCAAAATGACCGAATCTATAAGCTCGTCAAGGACAGTAGGTGTTTTTATCAGCTTAACCTGACCACTGTCGATACGGGTGACCGACAAAAGATTCTCGACCATTCGGGTGAGCCACTCGGAATCCTCTTTTATGCCCAAAACAATCTTTTGTTTTTGCTCATCGGTCATTATATCACCGTTTTCGAGCAGAGTGGTGCTTGAGCTGTAGATAGTGGTCAGTGGGGTTCTTAAATCGTGAGAAACTGCTCTTAAAAGGTTGGCTCTCATTCGCTCCTTTTCGCCCTCTGCCTTTGTCGCCTCATGGCGTTTGAGCTTAGTGGTGAGAGCACTTGTTAAAATTGCAATGGCAATCATGATAATACCCGAAACGAGATTGACGGGAAGAGTGAAATTCAGCGCAAAATATGGGAAGGTGAAGGCGTAGTTGACTGCAATCGTGCCAACAAAGGCGGCAAAGGCACCGTAAAAATAGCCTTCGGTTAACAGAGATATCAAAAAGACCGAAAAGACAAAAACGGTTGTGATATGCTCATGAACGTTAAAATTATATTCAAACAATAGGCTGAGAGCAAAAGCACAGCCTAAAGAAATAACGGTTATTATAGTGTCTTTAATATATTTTTTCATTAGTTCACCTTCTTAATGAAAGATATTATATATTTTTTTGAGTAAAGAAACGGTAAAAATTAATTTTAATAAAGGACGGACAGTTGCTCTGTTCGCCCTTTTTAGATTTATTTGATTTTGATATGTGGTGCTAATTCGCCGTTTAAGAAAGCAATGGTGCGCTCAATAGCATCTTTGGAGTTTCCCCAATCGGCATCGTCACCATTGTTTCGATAATCAAACATATCGCAAAAATGACGAACGTCGACTCCGAGCTCCTTCATGTATGCGACGGTTATATTTTTGGCATCGGTTACTAATTCTTTTGCCTTATCCTTATTCATTCTTTCGGGGATATTATTTATAAGAAGTGAATAGTGAGGCAGGCAAAAATCAGTTTGTTGCTTAAAAAGCTCTCTGAATGCCTTGTCGGTTTCGTAGGTGCGATAGATGGTATCGAGCATACGCTCCATGCCAAAGCTCATCTTGTCGCATACGAAACAACTTTGCTCCATTCTGACGGCTTTATAGGCTGATTTTTTGGCCGACGGTTTAAAAAATTTGCCCTCACCGAAAATATCGTTTTGCAATTCAATAATGTGACTATCGAGCATTAAAGCAAGAGACAGACGGTTGTTAGCCTTGCTCATGTGGGCATAATGCTCCTTGCAAAAACCCATTTGATTGGTTTTGATTCTTATATCGGGCTCCATCATAGCGGCTCCCATAATAAAATCTATAACTCGTTTTTGTGCGATAGCACGCATGCGACATAAAGGACAGCCATCGAGTGGTTCAAAGCCTTCGCTGACCGGTATAGTACAAATATCTTCACGCATCCCATTAAACCCTCCACAAGAAATTACAGTTGAATTTTAACATATTTAAGTTATAATAACAAGGGTGATTATTATGAAAGAGCGCTCTATTCTTAATATAGATTACTATGATAATAGCGTTAGAATTAAAAATGCCAATAATTTTTCGCTCGCTGATACTCTCGACTGCGGTCAAGCCTTTCGTTGGCATGAGGATAACGGCAGATGGATTGGTGTAGCGCACGGAAGAAAAATCGCTCTTAAGAAGGATGGCAACGATGTTATTATTGAAGGCACCGGTAAAGAGGATTTTGATAATATCTGGCGAAATTATTTTGACCTTGACAGAGATTATTCACACATTATAAAGGTAGTAAGCAGTGACCCTAAGCTGTGCAAAATTTGTGAGCAAACGAGTGGTATTCGTCTTTTAAGGCAAGACCCGTGGGAAGCGCTCTGCTCCTTCATTATTTCGCAAAACAACAATATCCCTCGAATTAAGGGGATTATTGAGCGCATGTGTGAGAATTTTGGTGAGGATATAGGTGGAGCCTACTCCTTCCCTACTGCTGACAAGATAGCAAATCTAACTGTTGAAGAGTTGGCTCCTCTTCGCTCGGGATTCAGAGCTAAATACATAATCGATGCTGCAAAGAAGGTGGCTGACGGCTCATTGCCGATAAACGATCTTTGCAATATGGATAAAGAAAGCGCAACACAATTGCTCATGACCGTAAACGGTGTTGGGCCGAAGGTTGCCTCCTGCGCATTACTGTTTGGTTGTGGTCACATTGAATGCTTCCCTATTGACGTGTGGATTAAAAGGGCGATGGCTGTTTTGTTTAGCGATGAATTGCCAAAAGAAGCAATACCATATGCAGGCATAGTGCAGCAATACATTTTTCATTACTCGAGAATAACGGGGCTTGATGCCGACAAAATTGCAGATTTATTATAAACAAACAGCACCTGACACTTGGTCAGGTGCTGTTTGTTTAGTCTATATTATCAAACGGGGGTTGGAGCGCAAGAGATGAGTTATTGTAGCGCTTATCATCAGTCACCTCTTTGATAACCTCGATAAAATCAGGTATATCAAAGGGCTCGCTTGGGTCTAGAAGCTCGAGCTCGAGAATGGCTCTGTCGCTCCAAAAACCGAAGGTGTCGAGCTCAAAATATTTATTATTGCTGACTATAAGTCGCCTTGTTTTTTCAATCGGTTTGCGATTTTTGTCGGCAAATTCTAATAGCCGATTATATTCTTCAGGGGTAATGCGCTCCTCTATCTCCTCGCGCACGGTATCGGATATTGAGCGTTTCTCTGTTTTTATGTAAACTGCGTCGTCGCCTAATCCACGTTTTCTAATGCGACAATTGCTACCATCAGGCGTTTTTAGATAGATTTGTGTTATGTTAACCTTTTGGCACATCGTCATGCTGTCAAGCTCATCAAGGTTTGGCATCCGAACCAAGAATTTGCGTTCAACCTCAAGAGGCTCAGGTATGCCAAGGTAACCCATAATCTCATCGGTTAGTCGCTTTAATTTAGCGTTAAAATCGCAATCGTTACCTATTATTCGCAGATGTGGGTGCCCTATCCAGCATGAAAGGGTTATGCGATCAAGCTTTATCGCTTCTTCGGGTGTCTCGGTGCGCGCAGAGTTGTTGCTTGTAATATAGTAGTCGGGCGCACCGTCGGCCGCAGTAGTCAAGTGAAACACTGCACCGTATCGGTCACGCGCTTTAATGGGAGTCAGACCGTTTTCGTCGAGCAATCGGGTTAAAGCTTCTTTGCCTGCATAGGTCATGCAATCGTTTATGCCTCTATCAAAAATTATAACGGTAGGCTTATCCTTTGACATTTTCTCTGCTGCTTTAAAATAAAGATCATGCTTCTCGGTCATGTATTTAACGTTTAGCTTTTGAAAATCTTGTGGAGACTCAAAGCTTTGGATAGAAACGCCACTTGTTATTAGGTCGGTTGCAGTTTCAGGCACGATCAGCACTCGCCACCCCCTGCTCTCAAGCGAAGCTTTAAGATGGGTTAACGCACTGCTCTTTCCACCACATGGGCCACCGGTCAAGACTATACTCTCTACCACACTCATCACCCCATTAATTTTATTACAGTTATTTTATCACACAAGTTTTAAGTATGCAAACCTTTTTGGACTTGCAAGGACAATCCCATTAGCTACATACATTATATATGTAACTCTTTTGAAGGGATTGTGGTCTTATGTTTGAATTTTTGGCAACACTCGGACATTTTTTGTTTTTTATTTTGCACGTTAATCAATCGGGGAATTTTCCTAAAGCGTTGACTGCATCGCAGGAAGAGGATTGCTTTAAGCGAATGGAGGAGGGCGATGAAGCATCCCGGCAAAAACTGATTGAGCATAATTTAAGACTTGTGGTGCATATTGCTAAAAAATATTTTTCACCCGAAATTGAGCAGGATGACCTTATATCTATCGGCACAATAGGGCTTATTAAGGCAGTTAATTCTTTTAAGGCTTCAAAGGGCACTCGCTTTGCAACCTACGCTGCAAGGTGCATAGAAAACGAGATATTGATGTTTTTTCGCAGTAAAAAGAAAAACGCAAATGATATTTCGGTCAACGAGCCGATTGATACCGACCGAGAAGGTAACGCTCTGACCCTAATTGACGTTATCGCTTGTGACAACAACATAGCCGATGATTTTGACCTAGCCATAAAAATAGACCAGCTTAGAAAATTTCTAAAAACTCTAGATAGTCGTGACCACAATATATTGTGTTTGCGTTATGGGCTGGGTGGAGGCGAGCCATTAACCCAGCGAGAGGTCGCCAAAAGGCTGAAAATATCGCGTTCTTACGTATCTCGTATTGAAAAGAAGGCGCTCACTCAGCTCAAAACTTGCTTTGATTTGGAAGATAATTTGCATTAAAGCGCTAAACGGCTAAAGCGAAAATCGCTCAAAAAACAACAATATCTTGTTATAAATGCCGAAAAAAATATCAATATTTTGTGGTAATGCCCATTGACTTGCAAGATATAGTGTGCTATACTTAGCAAGCATTAATCGCAAAGGGCGTGTTTAGATTGAACATTCAAGGTTTTCAAAAGCTGACCCTGCTCGATTACCCAAGCAAGGTGGCATGCACCGTATTTACAGGTGGTTGCAACCTCAGATGTCCATTCTGTCACAACGCATCCCTTGTGTGTAACCCCAACGAGTATCAAAGCGCTGAAGAAGACGTGCTAGACTATCTTTCAAAGCGACAAGGTGTGCTCGATGGTGTCTGCATTACCGGTGGCGAGCCGTTACTTCAGCCTGACCTTATTGAGTTTATCAAAAAGGTTAAAGCTATGGGCTATCTTGTAAAGCTCGATACTAACGGTAGTTTGCCCGAAAAGCTTAAGGCTGTCATAGACTCGAGGTTAGTTGACTACATCGCAATGGATATTAAAAGCTCACGAGCAGGATATTCAAAAGCGATTGGCCTTAGCGCAGATATCGGTTTGTTTGAAAAAAGCGTTAGACTTATTAAGGATAGCGAAATCCCTCACGAATTTCGCACTACAGCTGTTAACGAAATTCACTCCGAATCTGATTTTGAAGATATTGGGCATTGGCTCGCAGGTAGCGAAAAATATTATATTCAGCATTTTGTCGATTCAGGCAACGTGCTGAACGATGGTTGCAGTCCATTCTCTGCCGACCAAATGCAAAACTTTTTGGCAATAACAAAGCAATTCATCCCCACGGCAGAGCTTCGTGGGTAAAAATAAAGAAAGAAGGTAAAAACATGTACAGCGTTATTAAAAGAGACGGCAAAATCGCAAGCTTTGACATTGCGAAGATTTCTGATGCTATAAAGCAGGCTTTTGAGGCTTGTAACCGTCAGTTCAACGACAACATTATCGACTTCTTAGCTCTCAAAGTTACCTCTGATTTTGAGCCCAAGATTAACGATGGTCTTGTTGCTGTTGAAGATATTCAGGACAGCGTTGAAACCGTTCTCGTTCAGGCAGGTTACGCCGACGTTGCAAAGGCATACATCCTTTATCGTCGTCAGCGTGAGAAGCTGCGTAACATGAAATCAACCATTCTCGACTATAAAGAGATTGTTGACCAGTATGTTAAGAGCATTGACTGGCGTGTTAAAGAGAACTCAACCGTTACCTACTCTGTTGGTGGTCTTATTCTGAGCAACTCAGGTGCTATTACTGCTAACTATTGGCTGAGCGAAATCTATGACGATGAGATTGCCAACGCACACAAGAACGCCGATATGCATATTCACGACCTTTCTATGCTCACCGGCTACTGCGCAGGTTGGTCTTTAAAGCAGCTCATCGAAGAAGGTCTTGGTGGCGTTCCCGGCAAGATCACCTCTGCTCCTGCAAAGCACCTTGCAACCCTTTGCAATCAGATGGTCAACTTCCTCGGTATTATGCAAAACGAGTGGGCCGGTGCTCAGGCATTCTCATCATTTGATACCTACCTTGCTCCCTTCGTTAAGTATGACAACCTCAGCTACGATGCTGTTAAGAAGTGCATTGAGTCTTTCATCTATGGCGTAAACACTCCCAGCCGTTGGGGTACTCAGGCTCCCTTCAGCAACATCACCCTTGACTGGACTGTGCCCGCTGACCTTGCAGACGAATACTGCATCATCGGTGGTAAGCGCGTAGACTTCAAGTATAAAGATTGTAAAAAAGAGATGGATATGGTCAACCGTGCATTCATCGAGATCATGATCGAGGGTGGTGCTCACGGCCGTGGATTCCAGTATCCCATTCCCACCTACTCCATCACCCGTGACTTTGACTGGTCTGAGACCGAGAACAACAAGCTTCTGTTCGAGATGACCTCTAAGTACGGCACCCCCTACTTCTCTAACTATGTTAACAGTGATATGGAGCCCTCCGACGTTCGAAGCATGTGCTGCCGTCTGCGTCTTGATCTGCGTGAGCTTCGCAAGAAGTCCGGTGGTTTCTTCGGCAGTGGTGAGAGCACCGGTTCTGTTGGCGTTGTTACCATTAACATGCCTCGCATCGCTTATCTTGCAGCTGATGAGGCTGACTTCTATAAGCGCCTTGATCATTTGATGGATATCGCTGCTCGTTCACTCAAGGTTAAGCGCACCATCATCACTAAGCTCCTTGACGAGGGTCTTTATCCCTACACCAAGCGTTACCTCGGAACCTTCAACAACCACTTCTCGACCATCGGTCTTGTTGGTATGAACGAGGTTGGTCTTAACGCTAAGTGGCTCGGCGCTGACATGACTGACAAGCGCACTCAGGAATTCACTAAAGACGTTCTTAACCACATGCGTGAGCGTATGTCTGACTATCAGGAGATGTATGGCGACCTCTATAACCTTGAGGCTACCCCCGCTGAGTCAACCTCCTTCCGTCTTGCTAAGCATGACCACAAGCGTTATCCCGACATTCGTTGCGCTTCTGACGGTCAGACTCCCTACTACACCAACAGCTCACATCTTCCCGTTGGCTACACCGACGATATCTTCACTGCTCTTGACATTCAGGATGAGCTGCAGACCCTTTACACCTCAGGCACTGTATTCCACGCCTTTGTTGGCGAGAAGCTGCCTGATTGGCGCGCAGCAGCAAACATCATTCGCAAGATTTCTGAGAACTATCGTCTGCCCTACTACACCCTCTCCCCCACCTACTCGGTATGTAAAGAGCACGGCTATCTCGCAGGTGAGCAGTATTCCTGCCCCCATTGCGGCAAGGAAGCCGAGGTTTACAGCCGTATCACCGGTTACTATCGCCCCGTTAAGAACTGGAACGATGGTAAGGCTCAGGAATATAAGGAGCGCAAGACCTATGACATTGCAAACTCCGTGCTGACTCGCAATGGCCCAAAAGTAGAGGCTGAGCAGTGCTCTTGCGAGAGCGATAAGGCTCTGCTCGAGGATGGCGTATATCTCTTTGCTTCTGCAACCTGCCCCAACTGCAAGGTAGCAGAGAGCCTGCTCAAGAAGGCTGAGATTGCATACACCCACGTTTTGGCTGAGGAGAACGCAAAGCTGACCGAGGCTCTCGGCATCAAGCAGGCTCCGACACTCGTAAGCGTTGTTGGTGGTCAGATTGATAAATTCGTTTCGGTGCCTAACGTTAAAAAGTTTATACAGACCGTTCAGAGCTAATTAAACTAAAATGAAACGGGCGGCTTAAGCTGCCCGTTTCTTAAATTTGAGGGATAAAATATGTATGATATTATAATTATTGGTGCCGGCCCTGCAGGGCTGACCGCCGCAATATACGCTCGCAGAGCAAACAAAAGCGTGTTAATTCTTGAGAAGGGTGCTTTTGGTGGGCAGATAACCTTCTCACCTAAGGTTGAAAACTACCCCGGATTTGAAAGCGTTAGTGGTAGTGAGCTGGCTGACCACATGGTTGAGCAGGCTCTCGCTCAGGGTGCTGAGGTTGAAGTTGAGTGTGTTGTTGATATTAAAGATAACGGCAAGACCAAAACCGTTATAACCGAGGACGGTAACAGCTATGAGGGCAGTTGCGTTATTATTGCTGCCGGTGCAAAGCACCGTCACCTAGGTATTGATAATGAAGAAAAGTTTATTGGTGAGGGTATTTCGTTTTGCGCTGTATGCGACGGTGCCTTCTATAAAGACCAAACGGTGGTGCTTATCGGTGGTGGTAACTCGGCACTGCAAGAGGCTATACTGCTCTCTGAGACCAGCAAGAAGGTTTTTGTTGTGCAAAACCTCGACTTTTTGACCGGTGAGCAGCAACTGCAGGAGATTCTCGCAAAGCGTGATAACGTTGAGATTATTACCGGTACGGTGGTTGACTCTATCCCCGATGGTGATAAATTCAGCGGTATCAACGTGCGCAGAGTTGCTGA
>JAZRMJ010000037.1:0-11452 GCA_045647445.1 Acutalibacteraceae bacterium
GCGATGAACAGGTAAAGGAGATTACCGGTGAGACTAACTTCAAAAAGGCTCTTTGGGAAGCTCTTCCCGTACTCTTCCTCCCCGTACTTATCCTCGGCGGTATTTATGGCGGTGTATTCACTCCTTCTGAGGCAGCAGCAGTTGCAGCTCTCTATGCGTGCGTTGTCGCTGTTCTCATCAAGGATATCTCCGTCAGCGATATCCCCAACGTACTTATGAAGACTGCTAAGACTGCTATCGTTGATAACGGTGCAGACGGCTACGTTGTTGAAGTTGCTGTTCCCCTTAAGGGTGCAGATGGCAAGTACATGGCTAAGTCAAACGTTATCGGTTTCACTGTTAATATTAGTGACGACCCCAATGGCATGGGCCGTAAGAGCATGATGTGCACCACCCACGCTGTACAGTGCCTCTCTTGGAAGTACACCAACTTCTTTGATAACCTCACCCTCACCGGTGGCGAAAATCTTGCATGGTCTGATCGTGAGATCGTAACCAACACCATCTCTAAGTATGCTGATTTCGATCCCACTGCTCCCAAACCCACATCTAGCGAGGCTCCCAAGCCCACCTCCAGCGAGGCTCCCAAGCCTACCTCCAGCGAAGAGACCAGCAGCACTCCCACCTCTAGCGAAGAGACCAGCAGCACTCCCACCAGCAGCATGGAAGGCCCTGCAGGTTGGGGTGGCGCAGAGGATGAAGACGACACCTCTTCTACCGAGCCCAAGCCCGACAACAACGCTAACACAGACGATAAGGGCGAGAGCAAGGGTCTGCCCCTAGGCGCTATCATCGGCATCGTTGTAGCTGCAGTTGTTGTTCTTGCAGGCGCAGCCGCAGTTGTATTCGTTGTTATTAAGAAAAAGAAGGCTGCATAATTTAGCCTAACATAAACATTATAAGCGCAAGAGATTTTGCTCTTGCGCTTTTGTTATTTGTGATAAATTGCTCCTCTTTAATTTGGCTTGTTTGCCTATATTAAAACTAAACTTTTAATGGTATAATCGGGTTATAATCAAACCTTTAAGGGGGATTTATTATGAAATTAAAACGCATTCTCGCTCTTTTGCTTTGCCTTATAATTGCCTTCTCTTGCATGAGCTTTGCGCTCTCTGCATCGGCTGCACAGGGCAAAAACACCGTCAAAATAATGTGCATAGGCGACTCGCTGACCGACGGCGACGGCACAAACTCAAGCGCATATCGCAGATATCTTTATAAAAAGCTGGTCGATAACGGCTACGACGTTAAATTTGTCGGCCCCAAAACCACTGCTGACTCAGCCTTCCCTGCAGGGTCGGGTCACGCAGGCTACGCAGGTCACACCGTAACCCGCGACTATCAATACAGCGTGTCTAACTATCTGCCCCAAATCAAAAAGGTTGATTATGACATCGCCATCATAATGCTTGGCAGAAATGACTCGGCATTTGGCAAGGATGCAAGCTTTGAGCAAAGCTACTACAACTTTGTTGATGAACTTTATAAGGCCAATCCCAACGCCATTCTGTTTTGCGCTTCGGTGCCTAAAATTCGCCACTGGATGGCTAACACCTATGGCTGGAATGAATATGACTCTGCCATCAAATTCCACCCGATAGTTAAAAATATTGTAGATCAGTTTAAGAATAAGGGCAAAAACATTCACTTTGTTGATATGAACCCTGAGGCTTGTGGAATTACCCCCGGTGATTTCTCTGACAAGGCAAAGAATGACGGCAGCGGTCAAACTGCTGACATGGTTCACCCCCTTCAGTCGGGTTACGAAAAGTGGGGCGTGCATTTTTATAACAACATAAAAGACACCGTTGGTGAGCTTAACAAAAACGGCACCCCGTCTAAAGAAGACTCTGCCTCTACAAGCAGCATAGTAACCAGCAAGCCCACTACAAGCAATAGCTCTACCATCAGCCAAGCACCCACAAGCTCAAAATATAGCCCAACCGTTTCAACCAATGAGCCTACAATAGGCGCAGACGATGAAGAAGAAACTGGTGGTCTGCCAATCGATTTAATTACTAAAATTATAATCGGTGCTATCTTGGTTATTGGCGTTGCCATAATTGTTGGCATTGTGGTTGCAATCGTGATTAAAAAGAAAAAGAATAACTAAAATTTAAAGCGCAAGATTTAATCTTGCGCTTTTTTTCTTTGATTTCGATAGCTTTGTGGAGAGAGCCCGTGCCTTTGCTTAAAACGACGGGAGAAATAAAATTGATCGCAAAAGCCGAGGGTGGTGCTAATCTTTGATATTGATTGGTCGGTTTTCAAAAGCATCTCCTCTGCTCTAAACATCACCAGCTCGTCGATGTATTTGCCAACAGAGATGCCGACCTCTTTTTTAAAGCGATGAGCGAGATTATCTGCAGAGGTGTAACACCTCTCTGCTATCTCGCCAACGCTGAGGGTTATCATGGGGTAGTCACCAATCACCTTGAGCGCTCTGCGCACAGGATCTGAATAAGATGCCCTTGAAAAGCGCACCTCATTTTGCTTTAAAATGGCGATTAGATGCCCTGTGAGCATAGTGCGAAGCAACAGCGCATCGATGGTTTCGCTCGAATGATAAAGCTCAGTGAGGCGATTTAATTCACCCTGGGCAACAGCCATCTCAAGCACCCTATCGATTGAGCGCAAATGGTCGTAGCCACCACGGCTTATGAGGTCAACGTGAAAATAAAGCTGACGCATGCTCCCTTTGCAAGAGTATGAAAAGGGGTAGCCTGCAGGTATCAGATATAGCTTGCCCTTCTCTAGAGTCAGCTCCCCCCCATCGCAGTTAATCTCGCAGGAGCCGTCGAGCATATAATACATTCGGCTGTAGGGTGGTGACAGCTCGGTAGCTTGCCACTCGGTGCCGCAAATAGCATCGCCGCTTGCGCTGATTTTAATCGACAGGTCGGCTGAGGGGTCGCTGTGTAACGGATTATCATACATTATCATAGCAGAAAACTCCATATTTTGAGCATAATAAGATATAGCAAAAAGGCTGTTTTTAGTGTATAATTAAACTGTAAAGTTCATATTTAGTTTAACAAGGAGAAAGCATTATGTCAAGCTATAAAAGACGACCCTCGCCCGGCAACACCGAATGGTTTGTTCACGACCGTTTCGGTATGTTTATCCATTTTGGATTATACGCAATGCCTGCCCGTCACGAGTGGGTTAAGGAGCGCGAAATGATTCAAGATGAGGATTATCAGCGTTATTTCGACCACTTCAACCCCGATTTGTTTGATGCTAAGGAGTGGGCAAAAAAGGCTAAAGCCGCAGGCATGAAATATGCCGTGCTGACCACCAAGCACCACGAAGGCTTTTGCATGTTTGACACCAAATACACCGACTACAAAATCACCAACACCCCCTTTGGCAAAGACCTTGTCAAAGAGTATGTTGAAGCCTTTAGAGCTGAAGGTCTAAAGGTCGGCTTTTACTATTCACTCATTGACTGGCATCACCCCGAATTCCCCATCGATTGGATGCATTCTTTGAGTATTAGACCCGATGCAGAGCAGCTAAACGCCACCCGTGACATGAAAAAGTATGCTGAGTATATGCGCAATCAGGTGACCGAACTGCTGACAAACTACGGCAAAATTGACATTCTTTGGTTCGATTTTTCTTATGATAACATTGACCACGGCCATCCCAGATATCAGCCTTGGATGAAGGGCAAGGGCAAAAACGAGTGGGAATCCGAAAAGCTGATTGCCCTCGCACGCAGCCTTCAGCCTGAAATAATTATCGACAACCGAGCCGATATCGAGCAGGATATTTGGACACCTGAGCAGTTTCAGGTTGAGCAATGGTTCAAGCACCCCGAAACGGGTGAGCTGGTCACATGGGAGACCTGCCAGACCTTCTCGGGCAGCTGGGGCTATCATCGTGACGAGACCTCATGGAAGTCACCCGAGCAACTCATTGCCATGCTCATCAAAAATGTTGCCCTCGGTGGCAACCTGCTCATGAACGTTGGCCCGACTGCTCGAGGTAACTTTGACAAGCGCGCCGACAAGGCCCTCGAAGCCTATGCCGAGTGGATGAAGCTCAACAGCCGCTCCATCTATGGCTGCACCATGGCTGAGCCTGAGTTTGTTGCTCCTAACGGATGCCGACTGACCCAGAGCGAGGATGGCAAGCGCCTTTATATCCACCTGCTTGAGTACCCCTTCCAGCTGCTACAGGTTCCCTGCCTTGCCGGCAAGGTTGAATACGCACAGTTCTTGCACGATGCCAGCGAGGTTCATTTTAAAGAGAGCGTTAACGTTCTTTTTGGAGAGAGCTTAGCCGCAACCTTCACATTGCCGACCGTTAAACCCGACGTTATCGTGCCCGTAATTGAAGTTTTCTTGAAATAAAAAGTTAAACGACCTATCTCGTTTGAGATAGGTCGTTTGAGTTTATCTGTTATATGCCATTTCCATCAGCTTTGTGAGGTTTTTAGCCTCGTTTATACCACATCCGCAAAGGATGTTATCGGTGCAAAACTGAATAATCGGCAGAGGCAGGTCGGCACCAAGCTCAACAGCCTGCTCACCATCGATGTTAATCAGGGTAACTGCCCCCTTTTGAACAAAGAGTCGGCCGTTTTCGCCACCGATTTCCATAGTGATGGGGTTGTTGGCAGAGACAAAACCCGTCTCGTTAACGGCAATACAGCCATCCTGATACTGCATAACGGTTACTGCGTTATCCTCAACGCCGTCGATATTATTAGTCTCGCTCTTATCCTTAGAGCAAGCAACGGTAAAGACCGACTTGGCGTCGATGGGCATACCGCAAATCCACTCGCTCATATACATTCCGTGAGCGCCGAGGTCTATCATGGCGCCACCGCCGCACTCCTTTTGGTTATAAAAGTGAGGGGGTAGCCAGCAATAGCTCGAGCCTGTGTGAACATTGCGATAACGGAAGTAGTTGATTTTGCCAAGAGCACCACTCTCGACCACCTTTTTTGCAGCCTGAGAGGTTGCAAGATACTTTTGAGGCAAAGAAATAACAAACTTAATGCCGTTCTCTTTAACTGCCTTTTCGATTTTGTCGCACTCAGCAGAGGTTAATGCCAGCACCTTCTCGGTGAAAACATTGATTTTTGCATTAGCGAGAGCGCAAATAACCTCGGTGTGGGTGTCGGTCGAGGTGCAAACGATGGCTGCATCGGCACCACTATTGACCACCTCATCCATAGTCGATAGCTCGGGCAGATTATATTTCTCGGCAAAATTCTTGCGCCATTCGGGGTTTTGGTCATAAACTCCGATTACCTCGGCATGCTGGGTGGCATCCTTGTAATAGCCCTCAGCGTGAACGTGCCACAGACCACAAATAACTATTTTCATTCAAAATACACCGGCTTTCCAGTTTTGGATGAGGTGTAGATAGCCTCGAGTATCTGAGATACGACCAGAGCTTGCTCGGGAAGAACGACGGGGTCGGTATCCTCAACAACAGCACGAATCCAGTTTGCAGCTTCGGTGCCTGCAGGGCTTGAATCGCCGCCTGCGTAGAAGGCAACGCCACCAGCGCTGGTGTTGACCTCGGTTACCTGCTGACGGTCGAGTTTAACCTCGTTTATCAATAATTTGTCATTCTTAATCTGCAGACCTGCTTTGCTGCCACAAAGCACGCAGCTACCCTCGGCAACAGGCTCAGCAGTGTTGAGAGCCCAGCTGGTCTCGAGCATAATGGTTGCGCCGTTTTTCATAACTATCATAGCGCAAGCTGCTTCCTCAAGGGGGCTAGCGCTGACACCATTGTCACCCCAGGGGTTACCTGCTTCGGGGTGCTCTATTCTCTTATGGGTTTTGCCCACTACCATTTGAGGCTCATAGTTGTTCATCAAATAGAGGGTCAAATCGAGAGAATGGGTTGCAATATCGATGATGGGGCCGCCACCCTGCTCATAATCATTGAGGAACACGCCCCAGTTGGGGGTGCCACGGCGTCTGATTGCGAGGCAGTTTGCGTAGTAGATTTCACCAAGAGCACCACTATCAATATATTCTTTAGCGTAGCGAGACTGAGCCTTTTGACGGTGCTGATAACCGATGGTCAGCTTTTTGCCTGTCTCTTTGGCTGCGTCAACCATTCTCTTTGCATCGGCTACAGTTTTAGCCATAGGCTTTTCGCACATAACATGTTTGCCTGCATAAAGAGAGTCAACGGTGATATCTGCGTGTGAACGGTTGGGGGTCAATACGTGAACGACCTCAATTTCGGGATCCTTAAGAAGCTCTTTATAATCGGTATAGGCCTTTGCGTCGGGGGTACCAAATTTTTCTTTAGCGTTGATTGCGCGCTCCTCAACGATATCGCAAAATGCGACCATCTGAACGTTTGGAACTGCCTTGAGACTAGGCATGTGCTTGCCATTGGCAATGCCACCACAACCTATAATGCCGACCTTGACTATTCTATCCATAATTAAATTCTCCTTTCGGCTTTCAAACATGAAGTTTTTGGCAAAATTATTTTTCTGCCTCTATAAAAAAGTATAGCCTTTTTTAAACAATCTGCTATAATAAACATAATTAGAATTATTAAAAATTTGTCATGAGGGTTTATTATGAGCCAATATTATGCAGAAATAGCCAACGCTAAGATGGCGACCGACGGATATGAGTTTTTTGCTCAGCATAACACTCAGGTTAAGCAGGGCGTCAGACCTCACATTCATACGGCAATCGAAATGCTCATATTTGAGCGTGGTGAATATTTGGTCAGCAACGGCAAAGAGGAGCACACTCTTTATGGTGGCGATGCCGTTTTGTTTAGGTTTAACGAGCTTCACAGAGTTAGCTCCCTGACCGATAACGGCAAATACTACGTTGTTAAGTTTTCGCCCGCCTTCGTTATGAGCACGGCTGGCACTCAGCTTGGCCCATCCTATATGCTTAGTCTGTCGCTCAGACGAGGGGATATCACAGTTATCAGAAAGGATCAATGCTACCAAATGGGCATAACCACCATTCTTGAGAGAATGAAGTTTGAACTGGAGCTTGGCGACAACTTCTCAAATCTTGCAATTAAGGTGGGTGTGGCTCAGCTAATGCTTTTGATGCTTCGCTACATTAATGACACCACCCCCTCCCTCGATCAAGCCTATGACCTGCAGTTTGCGCAACGCATATATGAGACTATCGCATTTATTGAGCAAAACTATTCTGACGATATTACGGTTGAGAATTGCGCCGAGAGGGCAAACGTTAGCTACAGCTATTTTTCGCGACGATTTAAGGCTATCACAGGCAAGAGTTTTAAGCAGTATCTGACCGACGTGAGGCTCGATCATGCAGAGAAAAAGCTTTGCTCAACCGACGACCCCATAACTCATATTGCCACCGATTGTGGATTCAACAGCATGGCTTATTTTAGCGCCGTTTATAAATCTCGCTCAGGGCTGACCCCCTCTGAAGCGAGAGAGAAGCTATCGCCTAAAAAATAATATTTTTGTAAAGCAAAAGACCCGATTGAGCATTGCTCAATCGTGTCTTTATTAGGTTTAAATATTTAGCTTAGAGCTAATTATTTTGCAGTAACGGTGTAGATGGTGTTTTCGTCAACTACCTCTACGTTAACGGTGTGGGTCTCAACAGAGATATAATCGGTGGGATCAAAGTTTGTGAAAGTACCACCAACAATAGTAACCTCTGCGCCTTCCTCAACGAAGAGAACGTTGCCATTCTCAGCAGAGAATTTACCACCACTGATCTCAACGGTGGTGCCTGCTGCTACATAAATGGTGTTTGCATCAGCATCTACAGTGCTGTAGTTACCGCCGGTGATATAAGCGTTTGCGCCTTCCTCAACGCTGACGGCATACTTGTCGCCCTCATTAGCGATGATGGTGGTGCTGATGTTGTGGTCACCAACGCCCTTATATCTGGTCGGGAAAGCTCTGAAGCGAATGCTGTTTGACCATGCATAACCCTCTACATAACGGTTGTCGTAAGAGTACATGATAAGGATAGCCTTATCGCAACCGTCGAATGCGTTAGAAGCGATCTTTGCCTCGCCCTTATCAGCATTAGCAGTGAGCATGCCTTCATCCTTGATAACAACCTTCTCAAGAGAGGTGCAGCCTGCAAATGCCTTATCGCGAATTCTGCGAACACCTGCGGGAACTACAAACTCCTTGAGTGCTACGCAGTTGCTGAACATCTCGGTGTTGATGATGGTGCAGTTGCTGCTGAATTCAACACTTGCAAGAGCAACACAATTCTTGAACACTTCGAAGCCAGCGTAGGTTACAGACTCAGGGATTGCAATGCTCTCAAGAACTGAGCAATCATAGAATGCCTTGTTACCGATTCTCTCAAGGGTTGAGGGAAGGTTGATGTTCTTGAGGTTGTAGCACTGTCTGAATGTCATAGAGTTGAGCTCGGTGAGACCTTCGTTAAGCTGAACGTCGGTCAGACCCATTGCTCTGTGGAACAGCTCGTAACCCATAGTCTTAACATCCTTACCGAAGATTACGGTAGAAGTATGGTTAACACCACGGAACAAGCGATCACCAAGATGGGTGATGCCATCGCCGATAACGATCTCGTCGATATCCCATCTGAGATCAACGAAGGGGTTAAGAGTGTTTTTGAAGGGATTTGCATTACCATTGACAATACCGTAATCAAGGGTTACACCAAAGCCTTCGAGATAAAGAACGCGGTTTTCAATTCTCCAAGTGATGTCGAAGCCGACCTCGTTTTCACCAAGATATGCAAATGCATTCTTCTTTTCCTGCAAGAAGAGCTGCATGCCATCTTCGATAACGGTTGCTTCGGGATTCTGAAGGGTGATGTAGCCTTCGCCGGTGAGGCTGAGGGTACCATTCTCACCATCGATAATGTTACCACCGGCATAAACAACTGCCTTACGGTTGATGTCGATAGTTACGTTCTTTTCAATAACGATATCTTCTTTAAGAGCGATTTCTTCTGCAACAATAACGATGGTATCGCCCTCGTTAGCTGCTTCGTAAGCTGCAGCAAGGGTGTGATACTTAGCATCGAGAATCATTGCAACGCAATCGAGCTTGTCGATGATTTCTTGCTCAACAGCAACGCCACCACAAACTGAGCACCAGTTACCGTCGGTAAGACCGGTCTCGTCGCAGGTAGGAGCCTTGCCGGGGATAACAGCGCCAACGGTGTGGGGAACCTGAGGAATGTGCTCGCCCTCAACATAGAGACGGCGACAGCCGATACAAACCTCGTCGCCGGTGTAACCGCCGCCGGGCAAGCAGGGTGCCTTAACGTTTACAAGTATATGACCTTCATGGTTGCACTGTGCGGGTACGAAGGGCATGTTGGTCTCAAAGGAGATAGCAGGCTTTCTGAGCAAAACACTGGTTTGGTTCTCAATGTTGTATACGCCAAGGATGTAGAGCTCGTTTATGCCCTCCTTAACGGTGTAGCTCCAGCCATCTGCTGACCAGGGCTGACCCCATTCGCCTTCTTCCCAACCGGCACCAACGTTTATGATGGTACCATAAACATCACAGAACTCACCGTTAGAATCGCCGGTTTCGAAGTCAGGATTGGTGCCCTGAGCTTTATCGGTACCGAAAACGGGATGATAGCTCTTGTCGAAGGTAAGGATGTCACCTTCAAAAAGCTCAGTGCCAACGGGAACCTCAAATTGTTGAGTGGCTACATTCCACTCGAGAACGTAGGTTTTAGGAGTATGCACCTGCTCACCTGCTTCAACAATAATTGCAGCAAGGTTAGCTTCGGGAGCGCTTGACAGTCTAGAATCAATAACAAGGTCGCCGGTCTCGGTTGCGGTGTAGCCTGCTACAACAGCAAACTTATCTTCGATTTCGGTTTCAGCCTCATAGTTGTTGATAGAGCCGATATTTGCATTGAGCTTGATTCTGCCGTTGTGGTTGTAGAAGGTGTAGTTAACGCCCTTCCACTGAGCAACGGGGATAGAAGACTCAAGCACAGTCTCGCCACCGTAGGTAACAGTTACATCTGAGGTGCCGCCTGAGGTCTGGCTAAAGCTAATGGTGTAACCATCAATAGTGAACGATCCGGTTGCGGTGTCAGAGGTGCCGGTGTATACTCTGAACTTGAACTTATAGTATTCGCCATAAGCGAGATCCTCAAAGGTTTTTACAAGGTTAACTTTCTTGAAGTAGTAGCCACCCTCGGTGGTTTCTTGAGCAGTTTCAAGAATCTGATCGTAGGTAAGAACATCCTCCATCTTATAGAGGGGATTGTTCTCGATTCGGAAGTTGAGAACAGTATCTTGAATAGCTACATACTCCCAGTCATGCTCAGTCTCTTGAAGAACTACGCATCTGAGATACTTATCGTCGCTTGCTTCCAAGCACTCATAAACGCCTTCTCTGCAGTCAAACTGCTGCTCGCCCTCCATGTTAGCCCACCGGCCTTCGGTATACTGCATACCGTAAAGGGTGTGGGTGTCATCCTTACAGGTGCGATTAGACGCAACAAGCGGAACCTTGATGGTGTCGCCAACGTAAGCAGTAACGCCATCGGGGAGCTTAAACTTGGGAGCACCGTTTTCGGTGTATTCACCGGTGAACTCAAGAGTAATCTCTTTGTTGGGGGTAGTGGGAGCGGGATAAACCTTCAAACCGGTTACAACGTTCTTATCGTAGCCGGTGAGGTCAACGTAGCCACCTTCATCGATATCCTTATATGCACCAACATATTTAACGGTGTACTCCTTAGCCTCGGGCAGAGCGTAAGGAACTCTGGGGTCACGGGGTTCGGAATCGCCGAAATCAACCTGGTTAGCAACAACTGCGCATTCAGCGTCAACTGTACCCTTGCTGATATAAAGGTGGGGGAATCTGATTCTATCGCCAACATAGAGGGTAACGCCATCAGGAATCTTAACGGTAGGCCAACCATCTACGGTGGTGTCAACAACGAGGGTTACGGTCTTGGGCTTGTAGATATACTCAGAAACGGGCACTTCGGGCTCTTCGGGCTCTTCGGGCTCTTCGACCTCAGGAACAGGAAGTACGGTCAGATTCTGAATAGCATATTTGCCCTTACCGGAGAGGTCTACATAGCCCCAATTGCCACCGTTGAGGTAGCTGCTGAGGAACTTGAAGGAATAATCCTTAGCCCCGGTGAAGGTGAAGGTTGCGCTTCTGGGGTCAAAATTACCATCCCAGCCACCGGTGGATGTAATACCGTTAACGGTTACACTATATTCGGTGCCAAGGGCGTCTTTAGAAACGGTAAGACCAGGAAACTTAATAGTGTCGCCTACATAAAGGGTTACGCCGTCAGGAACCTTAACGGTCGGCCAACCATCAACAGTATCGCCTTTTTCAAGGGTAACGGTCTTGGGGCCGGTGTATCCGGGGTTCTCGGGCTCTTCGGAATCAGGCTCAGATGCAGGAGCCTCGTTAACGGTGAAGGTGATAGCAGCATTTGCGGAGTCAATGGACTTCCAGCCCCAACCATCATCGGTA
>JAZRMJ010000038.1:0-6310 GCA_045647445.1 Acutalibacteraceae bacterium
TTTTTCTCAAATCCGCAAGCTTCATTATGACACTTGATAATTCCACCACGAGCTTTAAACAATGTTTTTGAGCATTGGGGGCAAAGCTCAGAAGTAGGCTCATCCCAGGTCATAAACTTACATTCTTTACTCTCACAACCAAAGTATTTATATCCCTTTGCCGACTTCTTTTGAAGCATTTTAGAGCCACAAACAGGGCAATTGCCCTTAGTTTCAACGGTAATCGGTTTGGTGTTTTTGCAATCAGGGTAACCGGGGCAAGCAAGGAACTTGCCAAAACGACCACTCTTTATAACCATATTACGACCACATTGATCACAAACAATATCAGTCTCTTCCTCAGGGACCTTGATTTTAACGCCGTTCATAGCCTCTTCAGCAGTTTTTAAAATCTTGCTGAATCCACCGTAGAATCCACCTATCATATCAGTCCAGCCAAGCTTGCCATCTTCGATTGAGTCAAGCTCCTTCTCCATCTCGGCAGTAAACTTGATATCAACAATACTTTTAAAGTGTTGCTCCATCTGCTCAGTAACAATCTCGCCAAGAGGTGTTGGAAGGATGCTCTTCTTCTCCATCTTAACATATTCATGAGCGAGAATAGTTGAAATGATGGTAGCGAAGGTGCTGGGACGACCGATATTTTTCTCTTCAAGGAATTTAATAAGGCTTGCTTCAGTGTACCTTGCAGGAGGTTGAGTAAAGTGCTGATTAGGAGTAATATCAAGAAGATCAAGCACATCGCCCTCTTTAATGAGTGGCAATGCCTTTTGAGCCTCTTCTTCAGAATCAGTCGACTCCTCATAAACAGCAGTATAACCTTCAAACTTAACGGTATAACCCGAAGCCTTAAACAGATAATTGCCTGCTAAAATATCAACATTAACTGTGTTGTGAACGCAAGGTGCCATAAGGCCTGCAATAAAGCGGGACCAGATTAGGCTATAAAGCTTATATTGCTCCTGAGTAAGGTCGTCCTTAACCTTATCGGGGGTAAGCTCAGGCATTGTGGGTCGAATTGCTTCGTGAGCATCCTGAGCTCCTGATTTGGTCTTATAATAAACGCGTTTTGCAGGCAAATACTCTTTGCCGAATCTTGCCTCAATATACTTTTCGCCTGCTGAGCGAGCCTCTTCAGATATACGAAGAGAATCGGTACGCATATAGGTAATCAAACCGGTAGTACCTAAACCGGTAATGTCAACACCTTCATATAAAGCCTGAGCAACACGCATGGTTCTCTTAGAGGTGAATCCAAGCTTGCGTGAAGCATCCTGCTGAAGGGTTGATGTAATAAACGGAGGCGCAGGGCGTTTGTTTCTGACACCCTTTTTAACCGAATCAACAATAAAATCTGCATTGTTTATAGCATCTAAAACATCATTAGCCTGCTGGCCGTTGCTGATATCTAATTTGCCATCCTTAGTTCCATAAAACTTTGCAGAAAATTTTGAGCTTTTCTTGCCTTTAGGGCAAAGCAATGCGTCAATTGACCAGTATTCTTCAGGGATAAATGCTCTGATTTCTTTTTCTCTGTCGACAATAATTTTAACAGCAACTGATTGTACACGACCTGCAGAAAGACCATGTCGAATCTTTTTCCATAAAAATGGGCTAATCTTATAGCCAACAAGTCTATCAAGCACTCTGCGAGCCTGCTGAGCATCAACAAGCTCCATATTGATGCTGCGTGGGTTTTTAATCTCTTGAGTAACAGTAGACTTTGTAATTTCATTAAAAGTAACTCTGTTTAAATCGTTAAGATCAAGAGCTAATATATGGGCAAGATGCCACGAAATCGCTTCACCCTCACGGTCAGGGTCGGTTGCAAGCAAGACTGCTTCACTACTAGCAGCCTGCTCTTTAAGTTTTTTAATAAGCTCAGCTTTGCCCTTAATATTGATATATTGAGGTTTAAAATTATCTTCAATATCAACACCAATTTTAGATTGGGGCAAATCCCTAATATGACCCATTGAAGCCATAACCTCATAATCAGAGCCAAGATACTTTTTTATTGTCTTAGCCTTTGAAGGTGACTCAACTATTACAAGTTTGGACATCATTATCCTCCTAATTTAAAATATATCTACCACCGGGGCATGCCTTAATATGCCCGAAAATTTCTAATTCAGTCAAAGCTGCAATAGCCTTGGATTTATCAATATCACAATTAGCTATTACAACGTCAAAATATTCACTATCAGAATCAATAAATAGATCTAATAGCATTATTGCCGTGTCTGACAATCCTGTCGTATCATAAACCTTTTCAACCTCGGGTTGTTCAGCTTCATCATAATAAGGCTCATCAGGTTCTTCAAACGTTTCAACCTGAGCAGGGTCTTGGCAAGATATCGATACCTCTGCACCAGTCAAATCAAGTTTATGCGGATAAAAGCTATTATACTCACACAAAACGTCTTGAGGATTTGTAATTGCGTATGCACCGTCACGAATCAGACGGTTTGAGCCTGCATAGAGTGGGTCTGAAATCTCACCGGGAACAACAAATATGTCTTTACCCTGCTCAAGAGCGTGATCAACTGTAATTAATGAACCACTGCTTCTTGTTGCCTCAACGACTATTACACCAAGCGAAAGGCCTGAAATCAAACGATTTCTAATCGGAAAGGTGAATTTGTCGGCTGGATAATGAGGTGGGAATTCACTTATAAGTGCACCATTTTGGGCTATATCCTGACGAAGCTCAGCATTTGCAGTAAGATACGGGTAATTCAACCCACAACCCAAAACAGCATAGGTCTTACCGCCTGCTCTTAACGCACCAATATGTGATGAAGTATCAATACCGATGGCACCACCACTAATGATTATAGCGCCTGCCGTAGTAAGACGATAAGATAATTCTCTTGCAATGCTTTTGCCTGTTTCACTGCACTTTCTGGTGCCAACCATAGCCAAAACCACTTCATTATCAAAATCAGGGAATTCACCACATATGTATAACACTGCGGGTGGATCGGGTAGCTGGGCTAAACGACGCGGATAATGCTTATCATTTGGTGTAATAATATGATAACCACATCTGTTACACTCAGACATGATTTTTCTGCAATCATCAAGAGTGGTTTTGCTAAATCTATCAAGTTCTTTACGAGATAAAAGACCACTATCTCTTATATCCTCATAGCGACTCTCACAGAAATTTCGAGCAGATTTAAAGCGATTAATTATCGGCAATAATTTGCGACTGCCAACACCTATAACCTTCTGCAGAAAAATCCAGTAAACAGCATTACTGTTATACGTCATCGTGAGCTCAACTCCCACATAATTATAGCTGCTGCTGCAGCTGCATTAAACGATTCTGAGCGACCTTTGATAGGAATAGTTAAAGATAAATCACTTTTATCAATTAGCAAATCAGATATACCGTTAGCTTCGTTACCGATAACAACTACATCTCCATCAGCAAACTTAACCTCATTAATCGGCATAGCGTTATCACGCACAACTGAGCTAATAACTCTCATGCCGTTTTCATGAAGCAAATCGACAGCATCACTAACATCAGCAAAGCTATGCACATCCAGTCGAAGCAAAGCACCCATTGAAGCTCGCAAAGCTTTAGGGTTGAATCGGTCACAGCAGTGACCAAGCAGTATCATACCCGACAGGCCAAGAGCTTCGGCAGTTCTTGAAATTGCACCAAGATTTGATGGATCCGAAAGATTCTCACAAGCGATATATCTGCCGCTTTTTGTAATATTATTTGACATGTTAACAGCATCAAACTTATATACGGCAACCACACCTTGTGAATTATCGGTATCACTGATTTTAGAGAAGACGTCGGGAGATACAACAAATGAGCGTTCAGCAAAGCTTGCGAGCAAATCAACGTCATCGCCAAACTTTTTGACAGCAGATTCGGTCAAATATAGCTCTGCACATTTAACGCTGTTAATGGCAGCATCACGGCACAAACGAAGACCTTCAAGCACAAAAAGGCCCTGCTCTTTTCGATTAGAAGATGACTTGATTAATGCCGCAACGCGTTTAATTCTATCATTGGATTTGCTCGTAATCAGCTCAAAATTCATAAATTCTATCCCCGAAATTCGTCATTTAAGTAGCAAAAACACGCCCGTGTATATGCGGGCGTGTAAAAATTATTTGCCGAGAGCCTTCTTTGCAGTTTCAACAAGAGAGGTGAAACCGGCAGCATCTGCGATAGCAATCTCAGAAAGCATCTTTCTGTTCATTTCGATACCAGCCTTGTTAAGACCGTTCATAAAGGTAGAATAGTTGATACCATTGAGCTTGCAAGCAGCAGAGATACGGGTGATCCACAGACGGCGAAAATCACGCTTCTTCTGCTTACGGCCAATATAAGCATACTGACCAGACTTCATAACTGCCTCTTTAGCAGTACGGAACAGCTTGGATTTGGCACCGAAGTAACCCTTAGCAAGCTTTAAAACCTTTTTTCTTCTCTTGCGCGTCATCATAGCGCCTTTAACATGAGCCATTTTAAATACCTCCGAAAATTCTGTAATGGTCGACTAAGCGACAGTTTTTATTTGTAAGGAATAAGGCGCTTGACCTGTGCAACGTTGGTGCAATCAGCCATAGCGGTCTTGCGAAGATTTCTCTTGCGCTTTGTGGTCTTCTTGTTAAGAATGTGTGATTTGTAGGCATGTGCACGCTTAACCTTGCCGGTCTTGGTAAGATTAAAACGCTTTTTTGCTCCGCTGTGGGTTTTGATCTTAGGCATTGTATTTTCCTCCTTAATAATTAGACAATGTTACTTGGATGACTTGGCAGCAAGAAACATTAACATGTTTCTGCCCTCAAGCTTTGCAGGTTTCTCAACGGTAGAATACTCTGAGCAGTAATCGGCAAACCTCTTCATAATGTCAAGACCAAGCTCGGGATGACCCATCTCGCGGCCACGGAAACGAATTGAAACCTTAACGCGGTTACCACTCTTAAGGAATTTAATTGCATGACCACCCTTAGTCTCGAAATCATGAGTGTCTATATTAAGTGACAATCTGATTTCTTTGATCTCAACAACATGTTGATTTTTACGAGCTTCTTTCTCGCGTTTGTTTTGCTCGTAGACATACTTGGAATAATCCATGATTTTGCAAACAGGTGGTGTAGCCTGAGGAGCAATCATGACAAGATCTAAATCTTCATTAAGTGCCATTTTGAGAGCATCTTTAGAAGAAACGATACCAAGCTGTGCGCCGTCATTGCCTATAAGTCGAATTTCAGATGCGTTGATCTCATCGTTAATAGGCATCTTTTTGTTATTACTGCTAATTGTGGAAGCACCTCCGTTAAAAAATCAAAGTGCGGACAGAGCAACCCTATCCGCACAAAAATAACACAATAACGATAAACTATCGAAGTGATATTTACCCGTGCGCCTCGCACACAAGGTGAGAAAGGTTGATCAATCTACTTTGTTGTCTAAGCAATTATAACACAAATAATCGTTTTGTCAATAGCTTTTTAAATAAAATTTTGTCGCTGCAAAGTTAAGAAAATCAACAGCTTATCTATTTTTATATATTATAATATAGTAAAAAGTTATTGACAAGTGTTAAAAGCTAAAATATAATAAAAAGATGTTAATATTTATGCAAGGACTTTGTAAAACACTAAATTGTTATTTGCTTTAGGGGGTTAAGATTAATGACAAATGTCCCTGAAATATTCGGCAGTCTTGTATTTAACGAAAAGGTTATGGAAGATAAGCTGCCTAGAGAAACCTATAAGGTAGTTAAAAAGACCATCGAAAAAGGAATACCACTTGACGCAGCAGCTGCAGCCGTTGTTGCTAATGCAATGAAGGATTGGGCTATCTCAAAGGGCGCAACCCACTACACCCATTGGTTTCAGCCCCTCACCGGCATAACTGCTGAAAAGCATGACAGCTTTATAACACCTGCTAACGGTGGCGTTATAATGGATCTTACAGGCAAAGAGCTCATCAAGGGTGAGCCTGATGCTTCAAGCTTTCCTTCGGGTGGTCTGCGCGCAACCTTTGAAGCAAGAGGTTACACTGCATGGGATCCCACATCGTTTGCATTCATAAAAGATGACGTTCTTTGTATACCCACAGCTTTCTGCTCTTACGGTGGTGAAGCTCTTGACAAAAAGACTCCCCTACTCCGTTCAATGGATGCTCTTAACACTCAAGCAATGAGAGTGCTCCGTCTTTTTGGCAACGAATCTGTATCGAGAGTTATTGCTACCGTAGGCCCCGAACAAGAATATTTTCTTATCGATAAGGAGCTTTATGAAAAGCGTAAGGACCTAATCTTTACAGGTC
>JAZRMJ010000039.1:0-1014 GCA_045647445.1 Acutalibacteraceae bacterium
CATATACAATGTTGAGCCCTATCTTGAGCGCTGTGTTGACAGCCTTTTGAGGCAGACTTATGGCAATCTTGAGCTTATTCTTGTCGATGACCAGTCGCCCGACAGATGCCCCGAAATCTGCGACAATTATGCCAAAGAGCACAGCAATATCAAGGTCATTCACCGCCAAAACGGAGGTCCGTCGGCGGCACGAAATTCGGGCATCGATATTGCGCAGGGCGAGTACATCTCGTTTGTTGACCCCGATGATTATGTGACCGAGGATTTTATCGAGTTTTTATACCGCAATCTGGTCGATAACGACGCCGATGTTTCGGCTTGCGGTGTTATTGAGTGCTATCCGTCGGGTAAGTCGACCGTTATGGAGAAGGACACCGACCTGCACATTGTCGGCCCTAAGGAGGCACTTGAGCGCATCTGCTACAACGATGGGTTATACATCACTGTGTGGGACAAGCTATATAAAAAATCCATCTTTGATGACATCCGCTTCCCCGAGGGCAAGCTGTTTGAGGACACAGGAATTTCGTACAGAATTTTATACAAGTCACAGAAAACGGTTTTTAAGGGTGAGGCTAAATACTATTATATGATTTCGCCCAAGCAGACCTCTATCACCACCTCAAAATTCACTATGAAAAAGATGGATTATGTTGAGATGGCCGATAAGATGGCCGCTTTCATAATTGAGAAATATCCCGACCTTGCTCCTGCCGCTGAGAGAAAGCAGATGCACGCCTGCTTCTCGACCTTAACTCAGCTGGTTAATTCGAGCACTCGAAACAAAGAGGTCGAGAAATACCTGACGGGCAGAATTAAAGCTCTCAGAGGCTCGGCGCTCAAGAATCCCAGAACCCCAAAAAGAGACAAAATCGCCATTCTCTCACTTGGGCTGGGCTTTGGCTTCTTCTCATTTATCTGGAAAATCTATCTCAAGGTTAAAAAGGGATAACCTTTTAAGGGGAACTGTAAATGAACAAGCTTCTTGTTGGATATATTCAGGATGGCAAGCAC
>JAZRMJ010000040.1:0-1060 GCA_045647445.1 Acutalibacteraceae bacterium
GCTGACAAATATCGCATGACTACTATGATTCTTGCAGACGGTACCATGGGTCAGATGATGGAGCCCGTATCTCTTGATTTTGACGTTGCTCCTGCAATTGAAAAGCCTTGGGCTACTACCGGCACCAAAATGAACCGTCAGCATAACATTGTTAACTCGCTTTTCCTTTCACCTGAGCAGCTCGAAAAGACCAATATGGAGCGTTTTGAGCGTTATAAGGTTATCGAAGAGAACGAGACCATGTATGAAGAATACATGATGGATGATGCTGAAATCTGCATTGTTGCTTTTGGTATTGCTGCTCGTGTATCAAAGAATGCAATTAACGAAGCAAGAAAGCAAGGTATAAAGGTTGGACTTATTCGTCCTATCACCCTTTGGCCCTTCCCGGTTGCTCCCTTTAAAAAGGCAGCCAATCAGGTTGAGCAGTTTATATCTGTTGAGCTTTCTATGGGTCAGATGATTGAGGATGTTAAGCTTGCAACCGAGTGCAAGGTTCCCGTAACCCTTTGCAATCGTGTTGGTGGAATGATTCCTTCACCTGATCAGGTGCTTGAGTCTATTCTTGCAGCAGCAAAAAATGGAGGTGCTGAATAATGGCAGTTGTATTTGATAAACCCCATGCGTTGACCGATGCTCCTTTCCACTATTGCCCCGGTTGCACCCATGGTATTGTGCATAGACTTGTTGCTGAGGTTATTGATGAGCTTGGCATTGAGGGCAGAACTATCGGTATTGCCCCCGTTGGTTGCTCTGTTATGGCTTATGACTACTTCAGCTGTGATATGATTGAAGCAGCTCACGGTCGTGCATCTGCAGTTGCTACCGGCGTTAAGCGTGCAAACCCCGATGAGCACATTGTTTTCACCTATCAGGGTGACGGTGACTTGGCTTCTATCGGTATGGCAGAGACTGTTCACGCAGCAGCAAGAAACGAAAATATCACTATTATCTTTATTAATAACGCAATTTATGGTATGACCGGTGGTCAGATGGCACCTACCTCTTTGCCCGGTCAGGTCACCCAGACCTCACCCTATGGCCGTGATACCAACCATTG
>JAZRMJ010000041.1:0-4088 GCA_045647445.1 Acutalibacteraceae bacterium
ATTGCGTCAACTGTTGTCGCACCCTTGCACCAAACGGTCGGCGTAATAACAGCATCACCCAATCTGGCGATGACTTTGATTAAAATATTTGCATGTGGATTAATTTCGGCAGTCTTACCGTTTATGCTTTATACCGTCGGCCTTAGAGGCCTTCAGCCGGGTGTTGCTGCAATACTTGCGTCGGCTGAGCCCGTGGTGGCATCCTTAATCGGCTTTTTCGCCTATAAAGAACCACCGGGGGTTGTGGGCATCATAATGGTGCTCATTGCAATTATGCTTGTTAATAATTTCGGCATAAAACCAAAGAAAGGGGAGAAACCATGACCGGAGATAAAAAACAAAAAATGATGCTCGAAAAGCCCGTTCACGTTGCGATATGCCGACTTGCTGTGCCCTCAATAATCAGCATGCTCGTTACTGCCTTTTACAACATGGCTGATGCATATTTTGTGGGCTCAGTCGGTGGCGATAGCGATTCGAGCGCTACTGCAGCAATAGGCATTGCTTTTGCCCTCATGTCGGTCATTCAGGCTATTGGCTTCTTCTTTGGCCATGGCTCAGGCACCTATATTTCTCATAAGCTCGGAGCAGATGAGACCGACAAGGCAGAGCAAATGTCATCGGTCGGCTTTGGCCTGTCGTTGATTTTCGGCATCTTAATAACCTTGCTCGGTCTTATCTTTATCAAACCCTTGTCGCTACTGCTCGGGGCAACCCCCACAAGCCTTGATTTTGTTAAGGAATATGTGGGCATAATCCTTATCGGTGCACCCTTTATGTGCTCTTCTTGTGTGCTCAATAATCAGCTTCGCTTTCAGGGTAGCGCTCTTTATGGCATGATTGGTCTTGCTTCGGGTGCTGTGCTCAATATCGGCCTTGATTGGCTCTTTATAATTCAGCTTAATATGCAGGTCAAGGGAGCGGCTGTCGCAACCGTTATCAGCCAAACGGTCAGCTTCTTCTTGCTGGTGCTCGGCACCTTGCATAAAGGCAACCTGCGTGTTCGCATATCTCGTTTTAAGCCTACCTTCGCTCTGTTTAAAGAGATTGCAAAATGTGGCACCCCATCCCTTTTCAGGCAGGGGCTGTCGAGCCTTGCTACCATATGCCTAAATATGTCTGCCGCTAATGCAGCAGTCGCATCCGGCGTGTCTATGGATGATGCTATTTCGGCAATGAGCATAGCCTCAAGAGTTATGTTTTTTGTCGGTGCAACCGTTATCGGCTTCGGTCAAGGCTTTCAGCCGGTGTGTGGCTTTAACTACGGTGCAAAAAAATATGATAGAGTGCTGTCAGCCTTTTGGTTTTGTGTGAGGTTTTCAGCCATCTATCTTATAATCGTCACTGCCATCGGCTCCTTCTTTGCAGGTGATGTAATTGCCTTGTTTAAAGATAACCCCGACGTTATCCGTTTCGGTAGCACAGCGCTAAAATTCCAGCTCATGACCCACCCCATAATGGCTTTTGTAGTTATCAGCAACATGATGACTCAAAACCTCGGCATGGTGGTTAAAGCGAGCGTTATCGCAATGGCAAGGCAGGGTGTCTTTTTGATGGGCAGCGTGCTGATTTTGCCGCTCTTTTTCAATATGTGGGGTGTTGTGTTAGCTCAGCCTGTAGCCGATATTCTAACCTTTTTGCTCACCCTTTTTATGATGATACCTATTTTAAAACAGCTAAAAGCTTTGTCGGATGCTCAAATAGTGAGCGATAAATAAAAACAAAAATAAGACTTAACACCTAATTTGTTAAGTCTTATTTTTATTGCACAATTTTATAGAAGATTTGTTCAAAAAGATAATTACAAATCTTTTTCTTGTGTACCTTCAACACAAAAACTATTGATAATTTGGTGATAAACTCAACTCTAAATCGCTCTCCTCTCAATTGACTTTTTGCACAAAAAGCGATAATATAATAGTGGTACATAGTCAAATTTGTACTACTAAATTTCTGTATTGGCTATTAAGATTTTTGATTAGCGCTAACCTTTAACTGGCTTTGCCTTCATGGCCTTGTCGCTCGACGGCAGGGTTGTCAGTCTTGAATTCACCGTCAGATGGATGGTGCTGTTCAAAATCTTTAATTAGTGCGTGACAACAATTTTAAAAGGAGAGTAATTTTATGAAGTGTTTTCTTAAACGCTCACTTTCAGTGCTTCTGGCAGTTTTGATGCTTGCTTCTATGCTATCAGTAACTGCATTTGCAGAAGATCCTGAAGTCGGCGAAGCTGAACCTGTACCCACTATAACAATGCCTTTTAATTACAATCTTAGAAAACCCAATCAAACTAATATTAATTCAGAGTGGATACTCAATAATGTTAGTTGGAGTTCTTGGTCAGACGATATAACCATGGCTGGTTATGGCTACGGACGCTTGATGTATAAAGACTATCATCTTGATGGTGACTACTACTATGAGCTTAAGGGCACCAACAGCATAACCACCGATTATAACGACCGTCAGAATAATATATATCTGTCTAACTCTGACCAAAATGGTGGTGAGTCAGGCGATTATACAAAGATCAAAATAATCGCTGATCCTAAAAATGCCGCTATGCACGATGGTTACACCGTAACCCTTGAGCAGAGACTTAACGGTCAAACCACCTTTAAAGAGACTAAGGCTGTTTACATCACCAAGTGGACCGGTGATTTCACTGTTAAGGTATATAATCAAAACGATGTTCTTAACATCTATTATACCGATGCAAACGGCAATACCGTTCAGTGGTTTGAGGATGTTGCTTTAGACATCCCTGCAGGCTACATTGGTTTCTATCAGGTTCATACCCAGTTAGCTCCCAGAAGCCTCAAGATTCTTGCTGTTGATGATGCAGCAGTACCTGCTGAGCCCGAAATTATTAACGCAACAGGCGTTAGCCTCGACAAGACCGAGGTTAACATTGAGCGAACCTATTCAGATACCGTTAAGCAAACTGTTTTCGGTTCCGAAGACTTAAAAGCATCTAACAATCGTGTTCTGTGGTTCAGTGAAGATACTAGCATCGCTACCGTTAGTGGTGGCAAGATTACCGGTGTCGGCGTCGGTACTACTACTGTTACAGTTAAGACCGAAGACGGTCAGTATACTGCATCCTGCACCGTTAATGTTAGAGAAATCGAATCAGGCGAAGCTCCCATAATAACCGTTCTTCCCGAATATGCAGACAACCTCTACACTAATAGTGATATGGGCAGCAGTGAGTTAGTTTATAAGTATGTTGAGAATGTGTTTGATGGTAACTATCAAATAAAAGTATCTTTTGCCAACACATCCGACTGGCACTATGGTCATTTCAGATTTAATTATATCGATGATAATAACTACTATGAAATTCGTGTAACTAAATCAAACGGAGAGCTTAAGATTACACGCAAACAAGATGGAGTTTCAAAACAGCTCTATTCAAAGAGCGATCTTGAGAAAAAGAGCCTGATGGAGATTGTTATCAACCAGATCGGCACAAGACTCGAGATTTACAGACAGATTCCCGGTGGTGGTCACCGTGTTAACCTGGTTTATCTTGCCGACAACACCCTTCGTGGCGGCCAAATCGGTTGGATGAACGGCAACAACTGGGACGGCACCCGTGCAAAGAATGTTTCTGTTACTGCATTTGTTCCTTGTGAGCATGTAGAGACTGAGCTTAAAAATGCTGTCGAAGCCGATGCTTGCAGAGCAGATGGCTATTCAGGCGACTATGTCTGCACCTACTGTGGTGATATTGACGTTTCCGGCGAAGTAATTAAGAAGGCTCCTCACACCGAAGAGACCATCCCCGGCACCCCTGCTACCTTCGACGCACCCGGCCTCACCGACGGCGTTAAGTGCTCCGTTTGTGACGAGATTCTTGTTGAGCAGCAACCTATTACTCAGCTCACCGGCGTAGCAATGATAGGCAGCAACGAGTATGAAACCCTTGAGGCAGCAATCGAAGCAGCACAAAACGGCGATACCATCACTCTTAACGCTGACGTTGCAACGGAAGCAACTATCGTTATCGATAAGGATATTACCCTTAACCTTGGTGGTTATACTATTTCAGCAGCCAACAAGGATTTCCTCCCCGTAATCCGTGT
>JAZRMJ010000042.1:0-9088 GCA_045647445.1 Acutalibacteraceae bacterium
AGGCTGAACGAGCAGAGTTGATTGCTGACTCGCTTGAGAGAGTTACGGTGCCGATTGCATTAATCTTTGCAATAACGGCATCGGCTGCTGCTTTATCTGCCTGAGCCTTTTCAGCCTCTGCCTTGAGGGTGTTGAGCTTGCTCTCTGCTGTAGTGAGGGTATTGTAGTTAGTTACAAGCGCCTTTTGGTCAGAGGTTAGGGCGTTGTAGGCTGAACGAGCAGAGTTGATTGCTGACTCGCTTGAGAGAGTTACGGTGCCGATTGCGTTAATCTTTGCAATAACGGCATCGGCTGCTGCTTTATCTGCCTGAGCATTATCATCCTCAGTATTGCCGCCCTCGTTGCCCTCGGGTGCTTCCTTAACGGTGAAGGTGATAAGGGGCATTGAGCATTCTACGGTAGTAGAGCCGGTCCACAAACCGATAACATAGAGGGTTACAGAGCCAACAGAGTCGCAAACATAGCCCTGGCCGTTACCTGCCTGGAAGAAGCCGCTCCATCCACCTGTGGGTGATGCGTTGATAATGTTACCTGTGCCGACACCCGTAACGGTTACATTGTTGATATCTCCAAACTTAACGGTATCGCCCTTATAGACGGTAACACCATCGGGCACCTTATACCACTCGCCTGAGGTGTTTTTGCCGCTCTTTGCGAGGGTTACGGTCTTGGGCTGATAGAGGTTAGGATCGGGAAGAACCTCGCCATCGTAATTGCCGTTTGCATGGAGCTTAATACTAGAAAGCTTTAAGATACGATAGTCAGCAAAATATTTGAAGGTTACGGTGCCGTATTCGGTAGCCTTGTAGCCGTTTACGGTTGCCTTGATAACCTCGGTTTCGCCCCTGTAAACGGTAACGGTGCCATTCTTATTAGAAAGACCATAGGTGGTTGAATCGGCAACGGCTGTGCCGTTTGCGGTGCCGATAGTCTCGCCCTTATAGGTTAGTTTGATAGTATCTTTGCTGACGTCGCTCTCAACGGTGCGAGAGATACGAAGCACAAAGTTGTCGAGAGCAACTTGGGTGTAAAGGCCTGTTCTTGCAGGGTTAGCCCATGACTCTGCGACCATTTTGAAGGTCAGGTCATAGTTGCTTGTATAGACGATTTCGGGGTAGGTTTTGGTCTTTTCGCTACCACCCCAGGTCTCGTCGTAGGTTGCGCCGTCATTGATAACGTTTTTATCGAGAATTTCGACAATCTCTTCGCCTGAAACAGAATTGATAATAAGATTATCAAACTTTGCGATACGAGAGTTTGATGCAACGCCGAGTGACATTTTGCCTGTGTAGTTAATATTGTCATCGAAGGATTCGACGGTTTTGGTCTCGTCGCCGACGGTAACGCTCATAGAGAGGTTGCCTGACTCGACAACGCGAAGGGTTACGTTAAAGGTCTTTTTGAGCACACTTGCGAGGTCGCTGTATTTAACGCTTGCAAGGGTAGTGCTACCCTCCTTGAGAGAGACGGTCATGCCACCGTTTGACTCAGCGAAGCGCACCTCATAGCCTGCAAGCTTAACGTAAGCCTGAGCGCCCATAGAAAGATTGGTTTCGTTGCCTTCGGTGTAGAAGCTAAACTCTGCCTGATAAGACTTGGGCAGGGTGTAGTCGTTTTTGGTGGTTACGTCTGCAGTGCCCGAGAAGGCGAAACGGAGCTTGCCACTCTCAATTTGGGGGATTGCCCATGAATCGCTTGAACCACTTGTGATATTCCAATTGTTGAGATTATCAAAGTATTCAGCAAAGGTGAGCTTGCCTTGTGCGCCGTCATCCTCAGAAGCCTCAGGTGTGGGAGGAAGTACGCCGTTAGTATTAATGTAGCCTACGGTATCTTTAATGTAGTTATAGAAGTTGATACCAAACTTCTCATAGCCTGACTGGAGGGGATGGGTTGAATCAACGCATTGACCACTGCCGTCGCTCTTTGCTGCGTCAGTAAAGTCATATGGAGTGATGCCGCAAACCTCGGGGTTCATATCAACAAAGTTTACGTTTTTGCCCTGTGCGCGATACTGAGCGACAAGACGCTTAACCTGGTCATAAAACTGAATAGCGGTATCATACTCATTCCACTCATAGGTGTCTGCCATCCAGTGGCGGAGCTTAGGCACAGATGAGCAGAAGATGATTGCATCTTCGTTTGCAGCATAAAGGGTATCGAGGAAATTTACATAGTTCTTATAGAAATCTGCCTCGTAGCCATATGCTGAGTCGTTACGGCCAATCATGATAAGTGCAATATCATAATCAATCGCAGTGATTGCAGGAAGATAGCTTGATACGCTTACCCAATAATCGGGTGACAGGGTGTGGCCTGCGTAACCTGCATGACCTGAACCTTCGGGGAAGGTGGGGTCGGTTGCAGCCTTAGGGCCTACGAACTGAACGTCATATCCATTCTCCACCAAATTGGTGTAAAGGTAACGACGATATCCGCTGTATCCGTTGCCACCATCAGTAAGTGAGTCACCGATACATAAGATTCGGACTGTTTTTTTGCTCTCTGCTGCTGAAGCGGTCAAAGCTACACTAAAGCATGTAACTACCATCATCAGGCAAAGCATGAGAGCCAGGATTCTTTTCAGCTTCATTTTTTGTTTACCTCCTTAAAATAGACATAAAAATACCGGCTGTACAGCTGAGGGTACAGCCGATAAAGTTTAACCAAAAATCAGGTGCCGGGAACAGGATGAACGGTGAAGGTGATTATAACTGCGTTGCCACCATCGCTGATAGTACCGAGCACAACAGCTACGTTATGCTCTGCACAGGTATGGGTGGTTTGAGCCTGAGGTTTTGGGCTCATGCTCAGGTTTTAGAATTTATAAAGCAGTTACAACAACATTGCTTACAGAGTGACCGCTCCAGCCGTCGTTTGAACGATATGCAGCCAGTTTGCCATCGGTTGATATCGGGAAATCGCCGGAATAGATATCCTCACGGGTACTATTCTTGGTGCGGAAAATCTCGACGCCATCGGTAATATTGATGGTGTAGGTGCAAAGGTCTTCACCGTTGAGCTTGGTAGAAACAAGGGTATACTCCTTGCCGTTCTGAACATAGCCTACACGAACATCGGGCACGCCATCCCAGCCACGGTTGCCAACGTTGACTCTGATAAAGCCGTAGTTGCTTGCATCCTGATAAGCAAACTTGAACTTAACGTGCTGATAGCTATTATCGCCTGCCTTCATATCGACCTTAATCTGATAGTCGCCTGAAAGCACAACATCGTTGCCGTTAGCATCCTTAAAGACATAGTCTTGATTTATGCCCCATGCTACCCAGCCTGATGCTTTATAAATCACTTCGCCGAGTGCAGGCTTGTTTTTGAGCTCCTCGAGAGTCTTTTCAGCCGACTCAAGGGTGCTGTAGTTGGTTACAAGAGCTTTTTGAACAGAGGTCAAGGCATCATAAGCTGAGCGAGCAGAATTGATTGCAGACTCGCTATTAAGGGTTACGGTGCCGATTGCATTAATCTTTGCGATAACTGCATCGGCTGCAGCTTTATCTGCCTTTGCCTGCTCTGCTTCTGCCTTGAGGGTGCTGAGCTTGCTCTCTGCTGAAGTCAAGGTATTGTAGTTAGTTACAAATGACTTCTGAGCAGAGGTCAGATTGTCATAAGCTGAGCGAGCAGAATTGATTGCAGACTCGCTATTTAGGGTTACGGTGCCGATTGCATTAATCTTTGCGATAACTGCATCGGCTGCAACCTTGTCAGTGTTGACAGACTCGCCTGCCTTTTGAGCAACAAAGCTACTAATTTCGCTAAAGTTATACATTGAGTAGCAAGAGAAACCGAAGGTGCCACTCTTGACGGGGCTCGAATCGGCTACTACCATAGCCTTGTTATCATCATTCTCATCAATACGAACGTAGACGTATCCGCCATCGCAGGTGATGGTAACCTTATGGGTGGTATCGAAATGGCCATCCATTACGATTCTTGAGCCAAGCTGAGAGCCATTCTTTTTGAGGATGACAGTCAGGGTGTTATTGTCGTCATAGTTATCCTTACGAAGGAGCAATTCATATTTGTTATTTGCATTGCCGAAGGTGAAGGTGGTGGTGTTATCCCAAGTGTTTGAGCCGTTTTTGTTGACTCGATAGTTAAAGCTGATGCGCCAATTATCACCGAGGGTATAGCTTGAATTGGTGGTTGCGCTACCGCTTCCGTTATAGTTGAGGGTCAGCTTGCCTGAGCCTACAGAGTAACCGCTCACGCTCCAAACATCGCCATTGTTCATGCTATTTGCAAGCAGGTCTGAATAGGTGCGCACGGGCTCGGTTACAGAGGGTGCGTAGCTGATAGCAGTTGCTTTAAAATCGCTGAGACGAGAATAGTTATACATGCTATCGCATGAAATGGTAATGGCTGAAGCGTTTATGTTGGTGTTATCGGTTGCTTTGATAACCTTTGTTTGAGCTGAGGTTTCGACAGAGAGCGAAACTCTGTCATCCTGATACTTAGTCAGCCTAAAGGTAAAGGTAGTGTCAAACAAAGAGTCAAAACGGAGCTGGTCGCCAATTCTTGAACCGTTTTTGCGAAGCTCAATAACAGCCTCGTCGGTGCTGTCATCCCAACTTGCTTTGCCGATATAGATGGAGTAATCACCGTATTTTACGGTTGTTGAGGGGTTCCATGCGTTGGTGCCGTTTTTGTTAACCGAATATTTGAAGGAGATTGCAAAGTTGTTTGAAAGTGCGTATGAAAGATTTGTGATAGCTTTGCCACTACCGTTATAGTTATTCTCAAGGGCGTTGTTGATGCTGTAGCCACTGATAGACCATGCATCGCCTGATGAGAAACTCTCATCAAGGGCGGTTGCAACGGGCAGAAGCTCGTTGCCGTTTGAGTCAGCCACAAAAGAGGGCTTTGCCTCGCTCTGAGCTGATTGATTATCATAAAGAGCGACCTTATACCAATAGTTGCCGTTTACATTATCGATATAGCTGGTGCCGCTTACATTGTCAGCAATCTTAGTGTAGGTGCCATTCTTTGACTCGCTGCGATAAATGCTGACACCACCTGCAACGGTGCTCCATGAGATTTCATTGAAGCCATCCTGTCCGATTGCGTTTACATATTTAGGTGCTGCAGAGGACGGGGTTGCATAGGCTGTTTTTGTGTAGTTGCCTGTTTTGAGATTTTTGACCTTGTAGTAATAGGTGGTGCCGTTGTTGCGAGATGAATCGGTGTAAGAGGTTGAGGTGGTGGTTGCAATTTTTGTAAATCCTGAGGCAGCCGAGGTGCTGCGATAAACCTCAAAGGATGCACCGGTGTTGCCCTCGAACCATTTAAGAGCTACCTTTGAGTTACCTCTTGCAGCGATAAGGGGCATACCAACCTGACCATTAAGGGGGCTGCCGGGTGCAGTTGTCTTCCATATGCCCAGACAGCAGGTGCCTACATAAACCTCACGGGTTTCGGGGTTAACACGGATGGTCTGTGCTTCTTTACCACCGTCAAGGCTGTCGGAGGCTGCAACAGTGCCTGTGCTGCGGGTCGATTTTACCATGCTGACCCATGTGTTGCCGCCATCGGTGCTTCTTGCTACCGAGGTGTCGCTGATATAGATGTTAGCCGCTCCACCGACATATACAACGTCGGGGTCAACGGGGTCGACTGCTACGGTTTGACAACGGAACCAATTCTTTTGATTCTTGGGCAGAGCATCATAAACCTGATAGGGTGCGCCGCCGTTAATGCTGACATAGAGTTTGTCGGAGCCGGTTGCATAAACCTTGTTGCGTGAATGGTCATAGGCGATATCATTGATTGATACCGGCATTTCGACAACCTTTTGCCAGGTTTGACCGTAGTCAGAAGATTTTACTACCCATTTTCCGTCAGCGCCGTAAACGTCGCCGTTTGTGGGATTTGAGGTGAATACGCCTTTACAGCCACTCATCTGCACCCAGGTATAGCCACCGTCAAGGCTTCTGTATTCATAAGCATATATAACATTTGCGTTTTTGGGGTCGTTATAGACGGTGTGAAGGCCCTTGACCATTATGCCTGTGGCAACCCAGCTTTTGCCACCATTGTGGGTTACTCTGAGCTCATAATTATAATCCCAGTCTCTTGAGGCCGTAACCGATAGGTTGGGGGATATTGCCATTGCGCCATAAGTCCAACCGCCCCAACCGTAGCCTGAAACGTCGGTATAGTTGAAGCTTGTGGTGCCATCGATGCTGAGCGCACCGTTATAATCCTGAGAGGTAACAAACAGCAAGTCGGGGTTATTAGGATTAAAGCCGATGTGGGCGCCCTCCATGATGCCTGCGTAGCCACTGTTTTTCCACTCAAAGACTGCGCCGCCATCGCTGCTCTTGACTACAGTGTCACAGCCGATGGAGTAAAGCACGTTGCGATTTGTGGGGTGAAGCGCAAATATATCCTGACGGTCGTTATAGGGCATGATGGAGTTTTCAAAATTATAGGTTGACTTACTCCAATTCTTGCCACCATCGTGGGTGTAGTAGATGTTGTTGATATTGTTCCACTGGTCGTTTTCGTTGACCGATACAAACATATAGTTAGTGTCAGCAGGGCTGACTGCGATTCGCTGAAATGCAAGATTCTTAATGCCACTTTGAACAGATATTTTGTTAAAGCTGTCGCCACCGTTTGATGAAACGTATACACCGTCATACTTTGTAACATAGAGGGTGTCGTTTACCATATCAAGGCCGGTTACGCCCAAAAGATTTTGCTTATCCCAATTGATGGTGATATCGTCGGGGTTGGGGGCATCCATAATCTTTGCAAAGTTACTGCCACCATCCTTACTGCGATAGAGACCGTTTTTGTTGCCGATAAAGACCCAGCCCTTAGAGTTGACCTCTACCCAGCCATCGGTGTAGGTTGAGGTATGTATCTCTTTCCAGGTCTTACCACCATCGGTGGTCTTAAAGAGGGCTCCGTTATCTCTGTTTGAGTGAGCCTCTGCTGCCCAGTAAGCAATTTTGCAGCCGCCGAGGATTGAATCATAGCTTGACTCATCCCATGCAACAGAATGCTTAAAGTTGCGATAGCCGACAACGTCTTTGCTCAAAACCTGCTTCCAGGTTTTGCCCTTATCCTCAGAAAGATACATGCCGTTTGAATCCCAGCCTGCTCCGTTACCACCCACCATAAGCACACGATTTGCATTTTTGGGGTCGATGGTGGGTGCTGTTGCACCGTTAGAGCTAAGACCAACGTTTGAGGGCATCCATTGCTCACCACCGTTGTAGGTAACGTAAACGCCACCAACGTCGGTTGCAAGAATCAAAAAGTTGGGGTCGGTTTTTGAAATGGTGATAGCATTGGGCCATTGACAGCCCTCACCACCCGAATAACCATTATTCAGAGTTTTATCATTTACTATGGGAACCTGCTCCCAATAAACCGGGGATTGATTATTAGCTGCTGCCGAAACGGAAAAAGCAGCTCCGCTAACGCTTGAAATAGCCAGTGCAAGACAAAGGGTAATGCCGAGAATTCGCCTGAAAAATGAATTTTTCATAGAGATTGCTCCCGATATAAAAATTTTGATTTGCCTTTTCGCCAAAACAAAGCATGGTTCGTATTTTATCACGTTTTTTCTTATTTGTAAATTGAAACGTACTACAAAGTTTTTATTTCTGTTTTGTGCACATTTGCTATAAAAATGTCTAAATTTCTATTTTTTTAGACATGCCCCCCTTATATTCGGTCAATACAGACATTTTTCGATAATCGCATAAGTGTTGAAAAACTAGACTATTTGTTGATTATCAATTTTTTGATATTGCATAAATTTCGTCGTGAATTTTTCTATGTTTTATGATGTTTTATTGCATATATTGGCGTTTAGTCCACAATTTTTGCAGTATTGACGAGTGAGAAAATATATATTATACTATGCTCAAAGCGATAACTTTTGATTGCAAAGTTGCGCATTTTATTATATTGGAGGCTTTAAAATGAAGTGTTCTGATATCAATATTCGCGACCCTTTTATTTTGGTTGAAGATGGCAAATATTATATGTATGGCACAAGAGCTACGGATTTTGGCTACAACACGGGTGGCTTTGACGTTTACGTTTCAGAAAATCTTGTTGATTGGAGCAAGCCTCATGAATGCTTTAACTCTGAGCTTAACGGCATGAACAGGGGCGTTAACTGGGCGCCTGAGGTGCATAAGGTGGGCGATGATTACTTTATGTTTGCCACCTTCACTCGAAACGACGTTGATTTGCGTGGCTCCTTTGTGCTTAAAGCAGATAACCCTCTTGGCCCATTCAAGCCTCACAGCAAGGGCCCCATCACCCCCAAGGATTGGGAGTGCATTGATGCTACCCTATATATTAATAAAGAAGGCAAGCCCTATCTTGTTTTTGTGCATGAGCACACTCAGATTATTGACGGCACCATGTGCTACGCAAAACTGAGCGACGATTTGACCGAGCTTGCAGGTGAGGCTGTGACTATGTATAAGGCATCCTCCCCCTATTGGGCTGACCCCTTTGAAGAAGATAAGCATTTTGTGACCGATGGCCCCTTCATGTATCGCTCTAAGACGGGCGAGCTTCTCATGCTCTGGTCGACCTTTGTTGACGAAAAATACACCGAATGCCTTGTTAAGTTTAACGGTGGCGAAATTGGCATGGATTTTGAGCACCTTCCTCTGCTTATTAAGGATGACGGTGGGCACGGCATGGTCTTTAAGTCGGTTGATGATAAGCTCTATCTTACCTATCACTCACCTAACGAAACCGATTATGAGCGCCCCTATTTTGTTGAAATTGAAGATATTGGCGATAACCTGATAGTTAAATAAATTTAGCTCCGTGAATTAATTTTCACGGAGCTTTTATTGTTTGACATATGTTTTTTAGTGGAGTATAATTAAGCATATTTAAGTTTTTGGAGGATTTTATTATGAAAATTGCATTGCTTGAGCCACTTGGCGTATCAAAAGAATTAATCAAGGAGCTTTCTGCCCCTTTTGTAAACGATGGTCACGAGTTTATTTATTACGATAATAAAACAACCGATACCCAGGAACTAAAGCGTCGCAGTGAAGGTTGCGATATCGTTATGATTGCCAACAACCCC
>JAZRMJ010000043.1:0-6503 GCA_045647445.1 Acutalibacteraceae bacterium
GAGGGCGAGGGTGTATTTGAGCCTATAGGTGAGGTCTCAAGCGAAACTCCTGCCGACACCTCATCTGAGGCAACTCAAAGCGAGGTAGAGTAACCCTCAAAATCAACCCTCACGGAGGAACCCATGACCGAATTTTTAGCAAGCTTTTTTGAAAAGATATTCTCTAGCGAAGCAGTAATATTTATATTGTCATTGCTCCCCGTATCTGAAATACGAGGTGGTATGATATTTGCGCGCACTCAAGAGGATGTAGATTTAATACTTGCTTTCATCATCGCCTTTATAGGCAACTCCTTGCCCATTCCCTTTATATTGCTCTTTTTAAAGAGGGTGTTTGCCTTTATGAGGCGAATTCCAAAGCTGGGCAAGATGGTTGATTATTTGATGGTAAAGGCTGAAAAGGGCAGTAAAAAGCTCGGCAAATATAGTTTTTTAGGTCTTTTTCTTTTAGTAGCCATACCTTTGCCCGGCACCGGTGGATGGACAGGAGCGCTGGTTGCCGACTTTGTCGATATGCCACTGCGCAAGGCTCTGCCCTCCATAATCGCAGGCATATTCACTGCAGGAATTATAATGGTTACCCTGCTTTATTGGTTACCCGGTCTGGTTATTTAGTGGTGATTTAAATGAAAAAAGGATGGATAATGATTATCATCGGCGCCATACTTGAGGCGCTGCAGATAATAGGGATTATAATCGACCTTGCCAACGACTCTTTCGGCAAGGTCATCGATGGCATCGCAGTTAGTGGCTCACCCTATGCAATCAGTTATTTTGCTGCAGGCATTGCAGGTCTCGCATTTATCGTATGGGGAATGATAAAGCTAAAAAGATAACAAAAAAATCTCGATGGTAAATCCATCGACATTTTTTTGTTTATTCTACTATTACTTTTCGCTCAAGGGTGGTGCCGTCGATAAGGTGAATGATTGCCTTCCATTCTTCGCCCGACTCGATGTTTTCGACAGCCGTTTGAAGCCATGTCCAGATAAATCCGATTGAGAAGGGCTCGTCATAGGCAGTTTCAAAAAGTTTGCCGTTTCTGTAAAACTCGACCTTATAGATTTTTTCGGGGTAAAGGGCTGCAAGTCTTATCCACCTTTTGCCCTCATAGGTCGCATTTTTCTCAAGACCCTGCAGATAATATTCATCCTGAGGCGCTTCAGATTTTATGCCGAGAGATTTTGCCATTCTGATAGCAAAAAACTCATCCTCACCACGGGTGATTGACCAGTCGGTCGGTGGCTCCTGCTTAGTCATGTTGTTATAGTAGCCCCATGACGCACCATGCTCTACCGACACGTCGATACGGCTTATTGCCTGAGAATCTTCATTGCAGACTATGGGCCTTGCAGGCTTAATAGCCTTAGCCCTTTGAATGAGCTGATAATATTCGTGACGGGTCAGACCGTTGCCGTGAATGAATATAACGTCTGACGCTTCGGCAACAATCTTGTCAAAACTGCCACCCAAACGGCTCGAGCCAACCGGCATACCACCCGATTGCTCACGGGCGAGAGCAAGCAGCGTTGCCATCCCCTCTGCCGTTTGCAAAACGGGATAGGGCTTTAGGCAATCAATATCATGCTCATTGGCAATCTCGATAATAAGGTTAGTGTAGCCCTTATCACGGAGCAGATTGCAAACGAGGGTAACTGCGTTTTTAACTGCCTCATCATCCTTTAAAAATCTAACCTGATCGCCATAAAAGAGGCTCACTATAACCACCATGCCGATTTTATCTGCTGCCTCAATCAGGCGATAAAGTCGGCTCAAATAGGCATCGTCAATCGATTTGCCATCGGGTGAGTAGGGTGAATTCTTTATAGTGTGGTTTGAGATGGTGAAGCATGGGCCACCACCCTGCAGACCAACAGTGAAGGCTCTCAGACCATGAGCGTACCACTGGGGCAAAGCCTCAATAAGCAGGTCAGTGTTTGCTTCGGGGTCAAAATTTTTGCCGAATCGGTCAAAACGAGAGGGGTCGAGCTCATCATCAAACACACCTTGAATAAAGCGCGCATTCATAAGCAGCCCCTTGTTGTTTTCGGGGCAATCTTTTATTTCACAATAGGTGTATTTGCCGTTGATGAGAAATCGGTCGCCTTTGACGGAGAGGGCAGTGTTCATAGTCTTCAGCTCCTATTGTTGTTTTGAATTCAGTTTAGCACCACCATATTGTTTTGTCAACGATTACTTGACAGGGTGAGGGCGACAAAATATAATAATTATCAAGGTGATAAAAATGAAAAAGATAGTTGTCATACCCGATTGCTTTAATAAATAACAAAAACCTCCGTTTTTAACGGAGGTTAATTTTTTATACAACAGATATTTTAATTCCTGCTTCAACGTCTTGCATGTGATGCTTGCGACCGAGACGATAAAAGAATATATAAACAAACAAATAAACAGTGAAGGTTATCAAACTGCCCAAAAACATACCAAGGGGAGTGGTTTTGTCGATTTGATGAAAAAAGGTTTCGCTCAAAAACAGCCCCACACCCTCTGCACCGTAGTAGCAAAGGTCATAAACATAGATGATCAAAAAGTTTACCTTCATCATAATCATCAGGGGTATTATCATCATACCTGCGCTTGCAAGACCGATACGCTTCAAAAATGATTTAACGCCAAAGGTTTGGTCAAACGAATCAACGTAGCCACAGTTTTCTACATATTTAAAGCCGACAAACACAGGCTGCACTACAAGCACAATGGCTAGCACGATATATTCGAGCACCTCTTCTTTATAATAGAAGTATTCGACTGCCAAGCCAAGGCAAAAATGGAGCGCATAACCAATTACACCGGCGATACCGCCATAAAAGAGCATATACATTATGCCACGCAAAATGTCTATCCAAAAGGTTTTAGTCTCTTGAGGGTCATAATCTTCATAAATGTTGCGCATATTATATCTCCCTTTTAAAACAAAGTTATTTAGGCATCACGTAAAACAGCACGCTTACAAACTGCAGTATGCTGCCAAGCAAAACAAACAGATGGAATATTGAATGCATGTAGCGAATTCGCTTGCCAAGCCCATAAAGGATGGCTCCGATGGTGTAGGCTATACCACCTGCAAGCAGCCACATCAGAGAGGCAAAGCTGAGGGGGATGGGCGATATGATGGCTGATAGAATTATCATCCAGCCCATACCGAGGTAGCAAATCATTGAAAAAATCGAGTATTTTTTAAGGTCGATTGCGTTAAGAGTCATGCCAAGTATCGCAAGCGCCCATTCAACGCCAAACACCACCCACGCCATAATGGGGTCGCTATCGAGCATTGGGCCGAGGGTGATGGGGGTGTAGGTGCCTGCAATGAGCAAAAATATGGTGCAATGGTCAAGTATCTGCATGACCTTTTTGGCAGTGTTGGGCTTTAGCCCGTGATAAACGCTCGACATGGTGTAGAGAGTTATCATCGACGCGCCATAGATGGAGCCGCCGACTATACGAGCGGCGTTACCACAAATAGCGGCCATTATAACGCATCCTACAAGAGCGACAACACCAAATCCACCGCCAACAATGTGGGTGACCATGTTGAATATCTCTTCGCCCTTTGTATAGTCGGGTAGCTTACGGTCGGCTAATTTTGTTCTTCGCATTTAGAGTCTCCTTGCTGGGGTTTGGGGTCAGCCTTTGGCTTTGGCGGCAATAGTGAGCGTGATATAACCACCGAGTCAAAGGTTTTTTTAAATCTTAATCTGCCCGATAGTAGGTTGCCGCACTTTTTGCATTCAAAATCAGCAATAAAGTAGCGATTTTTATACTTCCATTTAGTGCGACGCCTCATAAAGTCGCCACAGTCGGGGCAACGGCAACGAAGCTGATTTTTATCAATATCGGGGTTGTTGATATCGCTTATAATATAAGGCTTAAAGAAAAGCCTTGCGTAATATTCATCACCCGAAGCATCGGTCAAATAACCCTTTAGCCTATTCTCATCCCAGGTGCGACGGAGCAGCTCAGCGCTTGTCAGGCAATCACCGAGAGCCCTGTGAGCAGCATACTCCTTAAAATCAACACCCATCTGCTCAGCAGCAGAGGTGAGGGATATTTGGTTGCCCGTGACCCCCATTTTGTTTTGCACAAACTTTTGAAGGTCGGCATAATAATATAAGAAGGGTATTTTATTTTTATTAAGTAGTGTTTTGAGGTTATCGACCAAAACGTGTATGTCGGTGTTAGACCAGGTGAGGGTGACGGTATCCTTGCCCGACCACTCGGTGTAGTCGGCAATCGCCTTTTCAAGCGGCACACCGCTTCGCATATCTTCGTTTGTTATGTTGGTCAGCCCTTTAACCCTTGAGCGCAACCGCTTTGTGAGCTTTGAGCGCACAAAGCATTGGAATCGGCTGACCTCATTTAGATTTTCATCCAGCTTTACAGCGCCAAACTCAATGATTTCATTTAAAAATCTCTGCTCCCATGGGCAGTAGGCGCTATTCCATTCAAGGTCGAGAATGATGTAATTCACATCTTCATCCCTTTACTTATTTATTGTGGCTTGCCTTTTTAAGGCGAAGTTCTTTTGAGAGTATCATCTTTCTCAGGCGAATTGACTCGGGGGTGACCTCAACCAGCTCATCGTCTTTAATGAATTCAAGCGACTGCTCGAGGGACAAAACGCTGTGAGGGGTCAGCTTGAGTGCATCATCACTGCCCGATGCGCGAGTGTTGGTAATGTGCTTTTTCTTGCAAACGTTGCAGACTATATCCTCACCCTTGGGGTTTTCGCCAACGATCATGCCCTCATAAACCTCGGTGCCTGCACCGATAAAGAGGCGACCACGCTCCTGAGTGTTGAAAAGGCCGTAGGTGGTGGCTTCGCCTGTCTCGTGAGCTACGATTGAGCCGACTGAACGGCTGGGGATTTCGCCCTTAAACTCCTCGTAACCGTCAAAAATGTGGTTCATAATACCGTTACCGTTGGTGTCGGTGAGGAATTGTGAGCGATAACCCATCAGTGAGCGAGAGGGAATACGGAATTCAATATGAGTAGAGCCACCGTCACGGGTTCCCATGTTGAGCATTTCTGCCTTGCGACCACCGAGCTTTTCGATGACGGCGCCAACGTATTCTTCAGGCACCTCAACCATCAGTAGCTCCATAGGCTCAAGCAATCTGCCCTGCTCATCGGTGGTGTAAATAACCTGAGGGCGAGAAACCTGAAACTCATAGCCCTGACGGCGCATAGTCTCTATTAATATTGAAAGGTGAAGCTCACCGCGACCCGAAACCTTAAAGGTATCGGCCGACTCAGTCTCTTCGACTCTCATGCTTATGTTAGTCTCGACCTCTTTAAAGAGTCGCTCACGCAGATTGCGAGAGGTAACGAATTTGCCCTCACGACCTGCAAAGGGTGAGTTGTTAACGATAAAGTTCATCGAAACGGTCGGCTCATCAATCTTAACGAAGGGCAGAGGCTCAATGCAGTTGGGGTCGCATACTGTCTCACCGATGTTAATATCGCTAAGACCTGCAACCGAAACGAGGTCGCCAACGCTTGCGCTCTCGCACTCAGCGCGACCAAGACCCTCAAACTGATAAAGACGGGTGATTTTAACCCTCTCCTGACGGCCGTCGCTGTGGCAAAGCACAACGCTGTCGCCCGTCTTAACTCTGCCACGTTCAACTCTGCCAACACCGATTCTGCCGAGATACTCGTCATAATCAATGTTTGAGAAAAGAAGCTGAAGGGGAGCGTCTGCGTCGCCCTCAGGGGCAGGAGCATGCTCAAGTATGGCGTCAAGCAGAGGTCTCATATCGCCCTCACGGGTGGTAGCATCGAGCGATGCATATCCGTCACGAGCAGATGCGTATATAATGGGGAATTCAATTTGGCTGTCATCGGCACCCAGGTCGATAAACAGGTCGAGCACCTCGTCGATAACCTCGTCGGGTCTTGCCATAGGTCTGTCAATCTTGTTGATAACAACGATAGGCTTCTTGCCCAGAGCGAGCGCCTTTTTTAGCACGAAACGGGTCTGAGGCATACAGCCCTCAAATGCGTCAACCAGCAAGAGCACTGCATCGACCATGGTCAATATGCGCTCAACCTCACCACCGAAATCGGCGTGCCCGGGAGTGTCAACGATATTGATTTTAACGTCTTTATAGGTAAGACTGGTGTTTTTAGAAAGAATGGTAATGCCACGCTCTCTCTCAAGGTCACCCGAGTCCATAACTCGCTCAGCAACCTGCTCGTTTGAGCGAAAGGTGCCTGCCTGACGCAAAAGCTTGTCTACGATAGTGGTTTTGCCGTGATCGACGTGGGCGATAATGGCAATGTTTCTTAATTGTTCTTGTCTCATAAATATAAATACTACCTCATTTTATATTAAATCAACTCAGTATATCACAATCTTTCTAATATTACAATTTATTAATTGTAAATTTTTTCGTTGTATTATAATGTATATTATGCTATATTTACTATATTGTTATATATAATGTAAGAGGTGTATTAAATGAGTAACTCTTTTGCAACT
>JAZRMJ010000044.1:0-1114 GCA_045647445.1 Acutalibacteraceae bacterium
ATATCACCGCCCAACCCTCAGTGACCCACCAGCCCTTTATCGGGGTGGGCTTTTCGATAGATGAGACCTCGGTTTTTAACTATTACGGAATGAGTGCTCAGAACCGTCGAGAAATCCTCAGCGAGTTTTTTTCACCCGAGCGTCAGAACTGCTCGGTCGTCCGTATATGCTTGGGCGCCTCTGATATGGTGGGCTGTGATTTTTACAGCTACAACGATATTCCTGCCGACGAGACCGATTTTGACCTTGAGTGCTTCTCCATAAATATGGATAAAGAGCGCCACATCATCGACATCCTGCACGAAATTTTAGAGATTAACCCCGAGGTTAAAATCTTCGCCTCCTGCTGGAGTCCTCCCGCCTGGATGAAGAGCAACAAATCCCTGCTTGGCATCATCGACGGCAAGGGCGGTGAGCTGCTCGACGAGTGTGTCGATGTCTATGCCCGCTACCTTTATAAGGCGGTTTGCGCCTATCGTGACTGCGGCATCAAGATATTTGGACTCAACCCCATCAACGAGCCCAACTGGAACAACAACATCTATCCTCAATGCTATGTATCCCCCGAGCAGGAGGGTATGCTTATCAAAAAGCTGGCGGCGCTCTTTAAAGAGGGTCAAATCGACACCAAGCTGCTGCTGATGGACACCGACTTTGTCCACACCGATGTGTGGGCAATCCCCGAATTGGAGGATGCCCGGGTCAATAAAGAGGTTTGGGGCGTTGCATTTCACCCCTATGACGGTAAGCCGACCGAAATGAGCAAGGTGCACGACCGATTCCCCGACAAGGCGATAATCTTCACCGAGCGCTCTTGGGATGACGGTAATAAGATTTATGCCATCGAAGAGGCAATTGATATCTTCCGCAACCACGCCAGAACCTATATTGACTGGGTCAACTTCTCAGATGATATCCGTGAGCCCATCATCGGGCCCTACCACTGCACGGGCTGGGTAACAGCCAAGCACGGCAATCTTGACGACTGGTGGTACACCATCGACAAGTATCTGTTTGAGCACCTCTCTCGCTTTATCAAGCGTGATGCGGTCCGTGTCGAAACCGACTGCGAGGTCAAAAATGTGCTCTTTCGCAACCCCGACGGTGAGTATGT
>JAZRMJ010000045.1:0-2552 GCA_045647445.1 Acutalibacteraceae bacterium
GTGGGGAGATCATCGCAGCGTGGGCAGTGACCGTATCCGTGCGGTAAGGCCCGAGCTGCACAGCTGGGTGACATCGACCAGCTGGAGCCAAATGAACTCTATGTTTGTTTATCAAATATACGGCAATATCTATTGCGCCAAAAACAACGCCATAATCCCGTGGGCAGGTATTCAGCGGCCGACAAAATGGGTGGGCGGTGATCCCAACCCCGGAAATGCCATTCAGATAACCGAGGACGGCGATTACATCGTGCGTGACGGATATTATTACTATAAGCAGGTCTGCTCGGTCGGTCAGAGCGGTATGTACGCCGCAAGAACCGCCTGCACAGACACGCGCTGCTGTGCCATCGCTTTTGCCTCCAACGGCACAAGCAATCCCAACAGCTTTGTGCTGGTCAACGCCGCCGATGAGGAGGCCCGTTTCGATCTGACGGTGCTCAACGGTGACAGCCGCTACAAGGTAACGCGAACCTCCCCCACCGAGCATGGGACAGAGCTCGATGAGGTATCGTTGACAGAGACTAAGCTTAACTACATCGCCCCTGCCGACTCGGTCACAACGTTCACAGCCATTTGATAAGCAACAGCACACCGTGACAAAGCATATCACGGTGTGCTGTTTAGCTTAAAGCACCAAATACAAGTTGCACTTTTTTAGCGTGATGATAAAATCATGATAGAAAGCAACCCACAGACCTATATCAACACGGGAGGAAAGCGCAATGAAGCCTACTTGTAAAATGACAGTTTCCGATTCTTCGGGCAAAAACCGGCTATCCGATGCCGGAGTTTTTTCTATGAAGCCCGTGGGCTGTCAGAGTTGATCCTACTCAGACCGACCAAAGCATTCTCGGCTTCGGTGGTATCTGGACCGACACCGATGTGCACATGCTGCTGTCTATGTCTCTGCCAAAGCAGGATGAAGCCCTGCGCACCCTGTTCGACCCCGAAACGGGAGCAGGTTGGAGTTTTATGCGGCTGCCATTTGGCAGTACCGATTGGGAAACCTCTACCGATTACTACACCTATGACGATGTGCCCTACGGCCAATACGATTGGGATCTGAAAAACTTCTCCGTTCAACGTGACATAGACCGCGGTCTGTTTGAGCTCGCTCGTCGATGCAAGCAGATAAATCCCGAGGTGCAATTTTTAGGTTCTGTTTGGGGCGTTCCCGCGTGGATGAAGGAAAATCACTCCATCATGTTCGGTCGTTTCAACCCCGAATGCACCGAGGTGTATGCCAAATATCTGCGCAAAACCATTGAGGCTTATAAAGAGCAAGGAGTCGAGCTGCTTGCGGTTACTCCTCAGAATGAGTCGTTGACCTCTGATGACCGCGCCACCCCCGCCTGCCGATTCACATGGCGCATGCAAAAAGCTGTTGTGTTGGCGCTTAAAAAGGAATTGGCTGCCGCAAACCTCTCCACCGAGGTCTGGGTGTTTGACCATAACTTTGATTTGTCGAGCGGGTTTGTTGAGCCGATGTTAGCCGATACCGATGCATATTCTGCGATAGACGGTGTCGCCTATCATGACTATGGCGGCAGCCCGACGGTTATGGGCGAGCTGCACCAACGTTATCCCGATATGCCGTTTTATTTGACAGAGCGCACCATACGCACCGTGCCCGATATGGATAGGCTGGTGCAAATATTGCGCAACGGCGCTCGCAGCTATATACAATGGAGCACTATGACCGATGAATACGGTGGCCCTCACCAGTTTGTAGGCAACCCATTCAGATATCATCATCCTCTAAGGCCCGACCAGCTTGCAATCATCTATAATCACAAAAACGACCCTGATGATTGGAGATTTGCGACGGGCTACGGTCTGTATGCGCAATTCACAAGGTTCATTCGCCCCGACATGAAGCGTATCGAGAGCACACCGGGTCATGCCAAATGGTTGACCAATGTTGCCTTTGTTGACCCAAAAAGCGGAAGCACCGTAACCGTTTTAGTTAATCAGACCGATTCCGCTCAGCCGGTCAGCCTTGTCTGCAAAGGATGGCAGCAGAGGTACAGGGCGATCTGCGGTTGCCGCTTCCGCTTATCTGAGCTGCGCCAACATCCTTAACGACTATGACGGGGTACGGCACGATTTTACACGAAAGAAAGGGCTTGTGTGGCAGGATGTGTTTCTGCCGGAGTTTGCTCCACCCGAATGGAAAGACCGAGGTGCGCTTTGGAACGCCGTGGAGGAAAACGAAAAGACCAAGGACAGCCGCCTTGCCCGTGAGTTTGTTCCGGCTCTGCCCATCGAGCTGACACCGAAACAATGGCAGGAGCTGCTATCCGATTTCATTCAGAACAGCTTTGTTGCCGAGGGAATGTGCGCTGACGTTGCAATCCACGATCCGCACCCGCCCGGTCATAATCCACACGCTCACATTATGCTGACGGTGCGCCCGTTGGATGAACAAGGAAACTGGCAGTATAAGACCGAGAAAGAATACCTCTGTGTCAGAAGCGGCGAGGAACGGGGCTTTACCGCCGCTGAGTTCAAGACGGCACAGGCTGACGGATGGGAGAAGCAATATCCTT
>JAZRMJ010000046.1:0-1403 GCA_045647445.1 Acutalibacteraceae bacterium
AAATCCCATCGCAACCAAGAGGCTTATGCATATTACAACCCCCTGCAACAGCATCGCAATAATATGCACGCCGAATTCACACCCCAACTGCATCCCGTAAGAGCAGCCTCGAGAGCGTAGCAATCGGTTGAAGACGTAGTCTTTTTTGATGTGAATTACGGCAAAGGGGATGCCAATAAGCACGAACAGCACAATCGTAATCGCACAGACATAGTATTCGGGTGTCGAAAGTCCGTCAAAAATGCCCAGCTCATTAACCGAATACAGTTCATTTCTATGCAAAATAAGGCCAGCAAACTCAATGCTGATTTTGGTCATGTTCTCGCCCGACAGCTTGCCGTGCCCATTATTGCGAAGGGCGTTGCCTACTCCGTAGGTGCCCTTTTGTGAGTAGACCACCATATCGGTCACAAGGGCGGTTATTTCATTTTTAAAGAGGGTGGTAACATCCTCCATACCGGAAGAGGTTACATAGGTTATCGCCTCGACATCGCCCGACAGAGCCTTCTCAATAAAATCTTCAGGTATAATAACATAGGCAGACAACTTGCCATTTTTGAGTGCCAGATGAGCATCCGCCTCGGTCATTTCAACAAAATCTATCGAGAATTTTGTCTCATCAAAGGATTGAAGCGCAGCAAGGCCCCATCCAAGCATCTGGTTATCGGTGTCACCCGTGATGGCTATTGAAAAGCGCTTGTTGTCTTCGCTGTTGTTGAATGCGTCGAGTACGCTCAAAAGCACGACCGAAAGACCGACCAGCAACGCTACCGTTACCGACAGCACAAGCGGAAGTATTTTCAAAACCCGTTTAAGTTGCAAATAAAAATATTTTTTCATATCACAAACTATTTACCAATTCCTCAATATTGCCATTATAGTCAAAGCGATTTAATCTGCCGTTTTTAATTATATACCACTCATCACAAAGCTCTAATTCAAGCACATCGTGTGTTGCAAGCAGAACGATACCGCCTGCGTTTTTGTGCCCCTTGATATAATCGGCAATGCTCTGTTTACAAACAAGGTCGAGCGCCGCCATAGGCTCATCGAGCAACAGAATAGGAGGATTTCCCGACACAGCACAGCCGATGGATAGGCGCTTTTTCATACCACCAGACATTTTAGAGACGGTGGTTTTCAAAAACTCGTTAATGCCGAGCGTTTTGAGAATCCCGTCCTCGACCTCTTTTTTTAAGGTTGCTCTGTCATACCACAAAAGCAGGTTGTCATAAGCGGTCAACTCCTCAATCAGCGGAGTGCCTTGTGGGACATATCCAACCAGCTTTGAATGTTGGGATGGATATTTAAACAGGTTTTTATCATCGTATAAAAAGAGCCCCTTGTCGGCAGACTGTATTCCTGCGAGAATAGATAGCAAGGTGGATTTACCGCTCCCGTTA
>JAZRMJ010000047.1:0-6220 GCA_045647445.1 Acutalibacteraceae bacterium
GGCAACGAAATGACCGACGTTCTCAACGAGTTTCCCGAGCTCAAAGACCCACGCACAGGCAACTCACTTATGGAGCGCACCGTGCTTATCGCTAACACCTCCGATATGCCCGTTGCCGCTCGTGAAGCATCAATCTATACCGGTATCACCATTGCTGAATACTTCCGTGATATGGGCTATACCGTCGCTCTTATGGCCGACTCAACCTCTCGATGGGCAGAAGCTCTGCGTGAAATGTCAGGCCGTCTTGAGGAGATGCCTGGTGAAGAGGGCTATCCTGCATATCTAGGTAGCCGTCTGGCTCAGTTCTATGAGCGAGCAGGTCGCGTAATCGTTAACGGCACAGAGGATACCGAGGGTGCTCTGTCGGTTATCGGCGCAGTTTCACCTCCCGGTGGTGATATATCTGAGCCTGTTTCTCAGGCAACCTTGCGCATCGTCAAGGTTTTCTGGGGCCTTGATGCCAGCCTCGCATATAAGCGACATTTTCCTGCCATCAACTGGCTCACAAGCTACTCACTCTATTCCGACCAGCTCAAAAAGTGGTATGATGACAACGTTAGCCCCGAGTGGAATAAGCTTCGTGGCAGACTTATGATGGTGCTTCAGCAAGAGGCAGAGCTTGAAGAGATAGTCAAGCTCGTCGGTATGGATGCCCTCAGCGCACCCGACCGTCTCAAGCTTGAGGTCGCACGCTCAATTCGAGAAGACTATCTACATCAAAACGCATTTATGGATGAAGATACCTACACCTCGCTCAATAAGCAGTTTTTGCTTATGAAGGCTATTCTTGCTTATTTTGACAGCGCCGATGCTGCTCTTGAGCAGGGCGCCGATATTGAGCGACTGGTTGCACTGCCGTCCCGTGAGCGAATCGGCCGACTCAAATACGTAGCCGAAGAGAAGGCAAACGGTGAGTATGATGCAGCAATCGCTCAAATGGAGCAAGAGATTAAAGAAGCAATCGCAAGGAGGGATGACTGATGCCTAAAGAATATCGCACTATACGAGAGGTCGCAGGCCCTCTTATGATGGTTAGCGACGTTGAGGGCGTTAAATATAACGAACTTGGCGAGATAGAACTGCCAAACGGTGAAAAGCGTCGTTGCAAGGTTCTTGAGGTTAACGGCACCGATGCCCTTGTTCAGCTCTTTGATAGCGCAGCAGGCATAAACCTTGCCGAATCTAAGGTTCGCTTTTTGGGTCGCTCAATGGAGCTTGCCGTTTCACCCGATATGCTCTCAAGAGTTTTTGACGGTCTCGGCAGACCCATCGACGGTGGCCCTGCCATCATCCCTGAAAAGAGACTCGATGTTAACGGCACCCCAATGAACCCTGCTGCTCGTAACTATCCACAAGAGTTTATTCAAACAGGCGTTTCTGCCATTGACGGACTAAATACTCTCGTTAGAGGTCAGAAATTGCCCATTTTTTCAGCCTCAGGTCTGCCTCATTCTCAGCTTGCAGCTCAGATTGCTCGTCAAGCAGCCGTCCGTGGCAAGGATGAGCAGTTTGCCGTTGTTTTTGCCGCAATGGGCATAACCTTTGAAGAGTCCGATTATTTCGTTCAATCCTTCCGTGAGACGGGCGCTCTTGACCGCACCGTCATGTTTGTTAACCTTGCAAACGACCCTGCAATCGAGCGAATTGCTACCCCCAAGATGGCGCTCACTGCTGCTGAGTATCTCGCCTTTGAGCAGGGAATGCACGTGCTTGTTATAATGACCGACATTACCAACTATGCCGACGCTCTGCGTGAGGTTTCTGCAGCGCGCAAAGAGGTTCCCGGTCGTCGTGGTTACCCCGGTTATATGTATACCGACCTTGCTACCCTCTATGAACGCGCAGGTCGTCTAAAGGGCAGTGACGGCTCAATAACTCTTATTCCGATTCTCACCATGCCTGAGGATGACAAAACCCATCCCATCCCCGACCTTACAGGCTACATCACCGAGGGTCAGATAATCCTCTCTCGTGAGCTTTATCGCAAGGGTGTAACTCCTCCTATTGACGTGCTTCCGTCCCTTTCTCGACTTAAAGATAAGGGAATAGGCGAGGGCAGAACCCGAGAGGACCATGCAAGCACCATGAACCAGCTCTTTGCAGCCTACGCTCGAGGCAAGGATGCAAAGGAACTTATGGTCATTCTTGGTGAAGCCGCTTTGACCGAGATGGATAAATTATACGCTAAGTTTGCTGACCGTTTTGAGCAGGAGTATATCTCTCAGGGCTACGAAACCAATCGTACCATTGAAGAGACTCTCGATTTAGGCTGGCAGCTACTTTCAATTCTCCCACGTAGTGAACTTAAACGAATTAAGGATGATATCCTTGATCGCTATTACGGCAAGTAAAGGAGCCACCTTATGGCTGTAATGAATGTGAATCCAACCCGTATGCAGCTCACACGCCTCAAAAAGCAACTCACCACAGCTATTCGTGGTCATAAATTGCTTAAAGATAAGCGTGATGAGCTCATGCGCCAATTTTTGGATTTGATGAAAGAAAATAAAGAGCTCAGAGCCCGTGTTGAAAGTGCGCTTAAAGGTGCCAACGACCATTTTGTAGAGGCAAGCGCCGTCATGTCCGATAAGGCGCTCGATGCCGCTCTGCTTGTACCAAAACAGCAGGTGTCGCTCAAGGTTACCTCTCGCAACGTTATGAGTGTTGATATCCCTGAGTTTGCACCCACAACACGCACCACCGATGAGGGCGACGTATATCCATATGGCTACGCCTATACCTCATTTGAGCTTGACGGAGCCGTCTCAAGCCTAAACGGATTATTGCCCGACCTAATCCGTCTTGCCCAAATCGAGAAGTCAACCGAGCTCATGGCGGCTGAAATCGAAAAAACAAGGCGTCGTGTTAACGCCCTTGAGCACGTTCTTATTCCGAGATATAAAGAGACAATTAAATTTATATCAATGAAGCTTGAAGAGAATGAGCGAGGCAGTCGCACCCGTCTTATGAAGGTTAAAGATATGATGCTCGATAAAGCTCATAACTATAGTGGAGCGCAGCAATGACAGCAAAAGAGAGAGCGGCGGCTTGCGCCGAGCTTTTAAAGCAAGAATATCCCGTTGCCGAGTGTCAGCTTATCGCATCTAATGCACATGAGTTATTGATTGCTACCCGTTTGTCGGCTCAATGCACCGATAAACGGGTCAATATGGTTACTCCTGCGCTTTTCGAGCGCTTTCGCTCAGTTGAGGATTTTGCAAACGCAACCCCCGAGCAGGTTGAGCCATATATTAAAAGCTGTGGTCTTTATAAAACCAAAGCAGCCGACATAGTCGGCATGTGCATCGCTCTGCGTGATAAGTTTGATAGCAAAGTCCCCGACACTATCGAGCAACTAATAACTCTTCCCGGTGTTGGTCGCAAGACGGCTAATTTAATCGTTGGCGATGCCTATGGCAAACCTGCTATAGTCACCGATACCCACGTTATTCGCATCACAAATCTGTTAGGGTTATGTGATACTAAAGACCCCTATAAGGTCGAAATGAGACTCAAGGAACTGCTCGATGAATCGATAACTAACGATTTTTGTCACCGTGTTGTGTTGCATGGCAGAGCAGTCTGTGTCGCACGTTCACCCAAGTGCGAATCATGTGTTTTGCGAGAGGTTTGTTGCCACGCAAGCAGGAAGGAAGATAGCAATGCCTGATATAAATAACGAAACCTTAATTGCCGAAGAAGTGGTAGTCGAAACAAAGCAAAAGCCGTGCGCTCCTGCTGATATTTGGTGGGCAGAGCAGGTCGAAGAAGAGGAGTATCCCGATATCACCCCCGAATTGCCGGTTGTGGTAGCAAAGCCAATGAATAATGAAACAATTTAAATATGTCTGTCGCCTATGCGATAGACAATATGGGGGCGTAGCTCAGCTGGGAGAGCGTACGGTTCGCATCCGTAAGGTCGAGAGTTCAATCCTCTTCGTCTCCACCAGTCGAGAGGCTCGACACACAATCCGTAATCAAGTCGTCTGCAAAACGAAGGTTAGTGGCTCGACCAATGGGTTCGGATTTGGGTATCAAACCTCCACCAATAAAAAGCACTTGCAATAGCAAGTGCTTTTTTAGTTGAATCCAACCCTTGAGTGTCAATTTAAATTCTCCGTTCTAAGCACGATTTCATTCTAATAAAAGCCTAACAATTTTTGTGATTTATTAAGCAAAACTCCATACCTCCAAACTCCAACAACAAAAACACATATTATAGCACTTTTTTCACATTGACTTAACAACATAATTAATACTATAATTTAATAAATACTAACCACAATGGAGGCCTAGATTATCATGAATATTAGTTTTAATTGCCAAAACGCCCTGTTTTCAATCAATTCAGTTGCATTTTCGGCACCGACCTATTCGGTAGACGGCTCCGATGTTTGCGATTTCGTTTTCGAAAAGCAGTTGTCCGCCAAAACTCTCAAAAACGGTGGCACCGAAGAAACCATAATCTATCGCTCTGCTTCAATCGCTGACTTAACCCTGACTCTTTCTTTGCGCCATTTCCCCGATAACTCCATCATTCGTTGGCGCTACACCCTCGAATCAGATGGTGAGCATCGCCTCACAAAGCCTGAGTCGGTCGACCGTCTCAACTATTTCACTCTCGATATGCCAAATGGCGACTGCACCGAAATTCGTATCTCAGAATTTGACTCAATCGCCCACACCTTTGCACCCACCTATGTGCCCGTTGATAGCACCGATATCGCAGTCGGCACCGACGTTATGGGCCCGATTGTCCTTTTTGAAGGGGATAAGAGCAGCCTGCTCGCCTATGAGCACGGCTCCGAAACACCCGACAGATTTTTGCAGTTTGTTCTGAATGATACCCTTTCAATCGAAGCAGTAAAGGGCAACTATTGGCATAATAAACCCATCACAAAAGAGCAGAGCGTCTGGTTTGAATACGGCTGCGCCGACACTAAAGAAAAGCTGCTGCGTGATTATCGCGCCTTCTTTTTAAAGTATATCTGCGAGAATCCTGCTTCACGCACCCCCTATATTTTCTATAACACTTGGAACGGTCAGGAGCGAAATCGCTATTTCAACGACCGACCCTACCTTGAGACCCTCACTCTTGAGCATACCCTTAAAGAGATTGATATCGCTCATCGCATGGGCGTTGAGGTTTTCGTTATCGACACCGGATGGTACAATAAAACAGGTGACTGGATTGTTGATGATGTCCGTTTCCCCGACAATCTAAAGCAGATTAAAGAGCGACTTGATGGCTATGGCATGAAGCTCGGTCTGTGGTTTAACCCCATTGTTGCTGCAAAAACTACTGCTATCTATCGTGAGCACCCCGAATACGTTATAAACTACAACGGTGATGATAACTATTGGGGCAAGATTTGGGAGACCGAAGAGAGCTACGGCATGTGCCTTTGCACCGACTACACCGACTACTTTATTGATAGGCTCATCTCCCTCTCAAAAACCTTGGGCGTAACCTACTTTAAGTGGGATGCAATCGGTCAATACGGTTGTAACGCTACCTACCATAACCATGGCGATAATAATAACGAAGAGTCTCGTGATTGCTATGCCTACGGTCTTGGACTTCGTATGCAGCATATTGTTGAGAAGCTCTCAGAAGCATGCCCCGAAGCGATTGTTGACTTCGACGTTACCGAAGCAGGTCGCTACGTTGGTCTTGGCTTTTTAGCAGTCGGCAAGTATTTTCTTATCAACAACGGCCCCTATTTCAGCTCTTTTGATATTCCAAAGAGCGTCAAGATTAATCCTGATACCATTAATGTGTTTTTCTTCCCCGGTGTTGCTCGTAGCCGTGTATGCCGCAAATCGATACTCTTTGATGAGCTCATCCCGTCAGTGCTTTTCTTAACCCACTTCTTACCCGATACACCCCGTCTTTCACAGGATAACGCCATCGCATCAATGCTTCTTGGCGGCAACGGTATATGGGGTGATTTGCTCTCTCTGTCAGATGAGGATATCGAGGTTTTTGCAAACGCAACTGCCACATACCGTCGAGTTCGTGATGATGTAACTGCTGCCTATCCTCGCATCAAGGGCAAAATCGGTGGAAGCCCCGAGATTTATGAAAAACTTAACTCTAACGGACGTGGAATGGTTACCTTCTTCACACGTTCAGCCGGTGTTATAACCCATATCACTGCACCACTGCCCGACGTTAACAATCGTGTGGTCACCGGTGCCGATAAGGTCGAGGTTA
>JAZRMJ010000048.1:0-2157 GCA_045647445.1 Acutalibacteraceae bacterium
GGCGGCAATGTATGAGCTTGGTGGTAATGTGCTCGGTTTTTCTGAAGCTGCTAGCTCATCAACAGCAAAAGGTGAGAGCGTAGCTGATACGGTTAAAACCATTAGCTGCTATGCTGATATTATTGCAATGCGCCATCCTAAGGAGGGAGCACCCTATGTTGCTGCTCAAAACTCTTTGATTCCTGTTATTAACGCAGGTGATGGTGGCCATAATCATCCAACTCAAACTTTAGCTGATCTTTTAACCATTCACCGTGAAAAGGGAAGGTTTGATAACCTTACTGTTGGTTATTGTGGTGACCTTAAGTTTGGCAGAACTGTTCATTCACTGATTAATGCACTTTCTCGTTATTCAGGCATTAAGGTTGTTCTGATTTCTCCTAAAGAGCTCAGACTTCCAAGCTACGTTAAACAAGACGTTCTTGAAAAGAATGGTATCGAATATGTCGAAACCACAAGTCTAGAAGAGGCTATGCCTCAGCTTGACATTCTTTATATGACCAGAGTTCAGCGTGAACGTTTCTTTAACGAAGAGGATTATCTTCGCCTTAAAGACAGCTATATTTTAGAGCCGAGAAAGCTTGCTAACGCTAAGTCAGATCTTTGCATTATGCATCCACTGCCTCGTGTTAACGAAATCAGTGTGGCTGTCGATAAAGACCCCAGAGCTTGCTATTTTAAACAGGTGCTTAACGGCAAATACGTTAGAATGGCGCTCATACTCAAGCTACTTGAGGAGGCAGCACAATGAACATTGATTCAATAAAAAACGGATTAGTCATCGATCATATTACTGCAGGATACGGTATGAAAATATACGAACTGCTTGAGCTTGATAAGGTTGATTGCTCTATTGCAATAATTAAAAATGTGCCTAGCCATAAGCTTGGCAAAAAGGATATTATCAAGATTGATGCTGATATTTCGGTTAATTTAGACGTTATCGGTTATATCGACCCAGGTGCAACCGTTAACTTCATCAAAGACGGCGTTTTAGTCAACAAGTGCTCAATCGATATGCCTTTGACTTTAACTAATGTCATAAAGTGTAAAAATCCAAGATGTATTACAACTGTTGAGCAAGAGATAGATCACATTTTCAAACTTACGGATAAAGAATGCGGAGTTTACAGATGTATCTATTGTGAAACTAAAGCAACACCTAAGGAGGAAATGTAAAATGGCTATCTTAATTAATGAACCTTCACATACTTTTAACGAATATCTGCTTATTCCCGGATATTCATCAAGCGAGTGCGTACCTGCAAACGTATCACTCAAGACTCCCCTTGTTCGTTACAAGAAGGGTGAAAAGCCCGCTATCGAAATGAACATTCCGCTTGTTTCTGCAATCATGCAGTCTGTTTCAGGCGATCGCCTTGCTGTAGCTCTTGCTACCGAGGGTGGTGTATCCTTCATCTATGGCTCACAGAGCATTGAGGATGAAGCTGCAATGGTCAAGCGTGCAAAGAGCTACAAAGCCGGTTTTGTAAAGAGTGACTCTAACATTTCTCCCGACGCAACCATGGCTGATGTTGTTGCTCTTAAAGAAAAGACCGGTCACTCTACCATTGCTGTTACCTCTGATGGCACTGCTGAAGGTACCCTTGTTGGTATCGTTACCAGCCGTGATTATCGCGTAACTCGTATGGATCCCAACACCAAGGTTAGCGAGTTCATGACTCCCTTTGAAAAGCTTATATGCGCTAAAGAGGGAACCACCCTCAAAGAAGCAAATGATATAATTTGGGATAACAAGCTCAACTCACTTCCCATCATCAACGATGAGAATAAGCTTTGCTACTTTGTTTTCCGTAAGGATTATGATACGCATAAGCAGAATCCCAACGAGCTTCTTGATGCTTCTAAACGCTATGTTGTTGGCGCAGGTATCAACACCAGAGACTATGCTGAGCGTGTTCCTGCTCTCGTAGAGGCTGGTGCTGATGTTCTTTGCATCGACTCTTCAGAGGGCTTCTCTGAGTGGCAGAAGCTGACCATCGAGTGGTTCCGCGAAAAGTATGGCGATACAGTTAAGGTTGGCGCTGGTAACGTAGTTGATGCTGACGGTTTCCGTTTCCTTGCTGATTGTGGTGCTGACTTTATTAAGGTTGGTATCGGTGGTGGCTCTATCTGCATTACCCGTGAAACTAAGGG
>JAZRMJ010000049.1:0-3913 GCA_045647445.1 Acutalibacteraceae bacterium
TGAAGCTTGAGGTCAACACAGAATTAGTTATAAGAAAAACCGTTATATAACAGAAAACGCCGTGAAGATTCTTCACGGCGTTTAATTTTATTGTTTTAGCAGAGCTTTATAAAGCTTAATATAGGCATTAGCTGAGGCGCCCCAGCTATTGTCGCACTCCATAGCGCGTTTAGTGAGAATTGCCCAGCCCTCTCTATCGTCGTTGTAGCCCTTAACTGCTCTGTAGACAGCATGAGCCATTTCATCGGCATTGTAACCCTCAAAGGTGAAGCCATTGCCTTCACCAAGACCACTATCGGTAATGGTATCACGCAGGCCACCCGTCTCACGTACGACAGGGATACTGCCGTAGCGAAGGGCTACCATCTGAGACAGGCCACAGGGCTCGCTCTTGCTTGGCATAAGGAAGATATCGCTACCTGCATAAATCTTGTGAGCCAAATCGGGGATAAAGCCTGTGCGCAGACGGAAGCAGTCGGGATAACGCTCAGCCATATCACGCATGAACTGCTCGTATTCATAATCACCACTACCAAGCACAACCATTTGAATGCCAAACTTCATAATGGCATCAAGCCTTGCTTTGACAAGGTCAAGACCCTTATGAGATACAAGCCTTGTAACCATTGCGACAAGAGGTTTATCGGGGTCAACGGGTAGCTCAAGAAGCTCCTGCAATTTTGCTTTGTTAACTGCTTTGCCTGCCATATCCTCGGCTGAATAAGCCTCAAAGATATGCTCATCGTTTGACGGGTCATAGACTACGGTATCGATACCGTTGACGATGCCTGTCAATTTCCAGCTACGCTCACGAAGGATACTGTCGAGCCCGTGAGAATACCACGGGTCAAGAATCTCTTTTGAGTAGCTGGGTGACACGGTGCTTATCTGGTGAGCGCATTCGATAGCACCCTTCATAAGATTGATGCAATCGTTGTATTCAACAAGGCTCTTTTCTGATTCGGGAAGGCCGAAAACGTCGGCCAAAATCTCTTTGCTAAAGATACCTTGATATTGGATATTGTGGATAGTAAAGAGAGTTTTGACGTTTTTGAGCTTCTCTTCTTGCAGATAAAAAAGGCGCAGATAGATGGGGATAAGTGCAGTCTGCCAATCGTTGCAATGGATGATATCGGGGGCAAAGTCGATGGTTTTGATAACCTCGAGCACTGCTCTTGAGAAGAAAGCAAAGCGCTCTGCATCATCATAATGGCCATAGAGACTGCCACGCTTAAAATAATATTGATTGTCGAGCAGGTAATAAATAACATTGCCTGCCTTGGCCTCAAAGATTCAGCAATACTGCCTGCGCCATGCTACCGGCACGGATATTGAGGTGATAAACTTCATGTTATTACGAAGCTCTTGAGGTACGGTATCGTATAGAGGCATTATAACCCTTGCGCCTATAAGACGGGCTCTGAGCGCCTTGGGCAGTGCGCCCGATACGTCGGCAAGGCCACCTGACATGGCGAATGGATATGCTTCACTAGTTGCAAATAAGACCTTCATTATAGTATCTCCTTATCGGTCAAACAACGCTGTTTTTGCGAATATAAACGGTGTACATCTCGGTGCCCGACAGGGTGCGTCGGTCACAAATCTTAACATTTTTATCGGTGCAAACTCGGTCGAGGTCGACTCCGTCACCAACTTTGGTTGACTGCATTAAAATACAGTTGCGAACAACACTGCCCTTGCCAACCTTAACGCCTCTGAACAAAATTGAGTTTTCAACGGTACCCTCAATGGTGCAACCTTCGGCAATAAGCGAATTGGATACCTTTGATTCAAGACCGTATTTTACGGGCATTTCGTTGCGAATTTTGGTGTAGACGGGGTGGTTGCTTGCAAACAAGGTCTTGCGCACCTCTTTATCAAGCAAATCCATATTGGCTTTGATATAGTTTTGCATGCCGTCGATAACGGCAGTGTAGCTATCGACCTTATAGCCGTAGACATTAAGCTCATTACAGCTTGAGAGAAGAATATCTCTCTCAAAGCTCGTATGGTTACGGGATACGGCATTCTCAATTAAATTAATCAGAAGCTCCTTGCTCATGATGGTGATATCGAGGCTGTAATCGCACTCGGCAAAACGCTGAGCGAGAGAAGCATCGGTCACCTTGCCTGACTCGTTGACGGTGAGAGCCAGCACATCATCGGCTCCCTTGGGAGCAGAGCCATTGCAATAGGCAATGGTGATATCGGCTTCGGTTTCGATATGGTGACGGAGCATATCCTTCATATCGATATTGCTGATAACATCGCCGTCACAGAGGGCTACGTACTTTTCGTTGGCGTGACCGAGAAAGCCTTTAATGGCGTGAACGGCATGAATTTTATCGGAGTTGGTGCCGGTGCCCGAGGTGTTGAAGGGAGGCATAACATAGACTCCACCATGCTTTCTTGCGAGATCCCACGGCTTACCACTGCCGAGGTGATCCATAAGTGACTTGTAGTTATTATTAGTGAGCACGGCTACACGCTCAACATCGGCATCAACAAGGTTTGACAGGGTAAAGTCAATAAGACGGTATCTGCCACCAAAAGGCAATGAGCTTATAGCACGAAGCTCAGTTAATTCTTTGAGCAAATCATCGTTAGTGTTGCCAAAGATGATACCCATCATATTCTTATGCTTCATACTGTCTCACCTGCCTTAACGTCGCTTGAAATCATACTTTGGGGAACAACCGATGCTCCGTCACCGACGGTAACACCACTGCCCACAACTGCTACACCCCAGTTAGAGAGGTTGCTCATATTCTCAGGTCGGTTGCCAACGTGGGCTCCCTCACCGATAACGCAATCTTCGGCTATCATGGCATATTCAACTACAGCTCCCTTTTTAATAACTGAGCCGGGCATGATAATAGAATCCTGCACCTCTGCTCCCTCCTCAACTATAACATTGTTGAAGAGGACGGAGTAATCGACCTTGCCGTAAATCTCACAGCCTTCGGATATAATTGAATTTTCAATATCTGCCGATTGACCTACATAATGAGGGGGGGCTCCGGTTGAACGGGAATAAATTCTCCACTGTGGGTCATCGAGCCTCAAATCGACCTTGGGGTTGAGCAAATCAAGGTTTGCCTCCCACAAAGAGTCGATGGTGCCGACATCCTTCCAATAGCCATCAAAGGGATAGGCTACCATCTTGCAACCGTCGTTTAGCATAGAGGGGATGATGTTTTTGCCGAAATCGTTGGATGACTCGGGGTTTTGCTCATCCTCTGTCAGATACTTGCGAAGGGCGCTCCAATTAAAAACATAGATACCCATTGATGCCTTGTTGGATTTGGGCTCCTTGGGTTTTTCTTCAAATTCGTAGATGGTGCCATCCTCACAGCAGTTCATAATGCCAAAGCGACTTGCCTCTTCCATAGAGACCTCAAGAACTGCTATGGTGCACTCTGCTTCGCTCTTGCGATGGGTGTTTATCATATCGGAATAATCCATCTTATAGATATGGTCACCTGACAAAATCAGAACATACTCAGGATCGTAGCGCTCGATAAACGCAATGTTTTGGTAGATTGCATTGGCAGTGCCCTTATACCAATCGGTGCCTGTTATCTGCTGATAAGGGGGCAGAATATGGACACCACCGTTGAGTCGGTCAAGATCCCACGGTTGACCTGAGCCTATATAGTCATTTAGCGCTAAAGGCTGATACTGGGTTAACACACCAACCGTGTCGATACCTGAGTTGACACAGTTAGACAGAGGAAAGTCGATAATTCGGTACTTGCCCCCGTAGGGTACGGCAGGCTTAGCTATCTTGTTGGTCAAAACACCAAGTCGACTGCCTTGGCCACCCGCAAGCAGCATTGCTACGCATTCGGTTTTGGACATATATATCACGATCCTTTCGGGTTTTTGCTCTTTTGCCTTAACGACAATAAAC
>JAZRMJ010000050.1:0-5390 GCA_045647445.1 Acutalibacteraceae bacterium
AGTCCGTTCTCTTCAAGCACATATTTAATTGCGTACTCAGGGGTTGCACCCTGACCGCTAACATAAATGGTTTTGCCCTTCAAATCCTCAACAGTCTTGATTGAGTCGCCCTTTGCAACAATATGAAGAACACCTAAGGTGTTAAGCGCAAGAAGCTTAACCTTGCCGTTAGACTTGTTATAAAGGGTTGCTGCAGCATTAGTGGGAAGCGCAGCAATATTATACTCACCTGTAACCACCTTAGAGGTAATTTCATCAGGACTTGCGCAAATATCAAACTTGTAGTCGTTAATTGAGGTGCCCTTATTTGCAGAATCGAGCAAGAATGCCATGCCCATGCCAGTGGGTCCTTTAAGGGCTGCAAGCTTAACAACGTCTTTTTTAGCTTCAGAACCGGTTAAAGAAGAAGCCTCTTTAGAGCTTTCGTCAACTGCAGCATCGTTATTGTTGCAAGAAGCAAACATGGTCAGCATCAAAACTGCAACAAGAACAAGTGATAGTAATTTTTTCATGATTTTCTCCTCCAATTATAATTGTTTAAGTTTATCAATATCGGTAATTATAATGCGCTTTGAATCACGCTTAATTATGCCTTCAGACTGAAGACTATCAAGAGCTCGATACAATGAAGCTCGGCCAATTCCAAGTGACCTTGAAAGACTGGTCATATTCAAATCGAACGGGACATCCTGACCTGAAACGTAAGCTGCAATGAATCGTGCAAGCTTAGTCTCAACATTAGGTGAAGAATATGCGTTGACAAGGGTGTTTAAATATTGAATCCTCCCTGTCAAAAAGCGAATGTAGTTAACCGAAAATTGTGGAATTTTGTAAATGAGATTCATTAAGACCTGCTCAGGTATGAATAATATAGTACATTCGGATTTGGCAGTAATCTCAGAAACATAAAGCCTTTCTGATTCAATAAATACTGCAGCTACACCAAAGCAATCACCTTTATTCAAGCACCTAACTATTACCCCACTATCGTCTGTGTTTTTAGCAATAGCTTTACCACTAAGCAAAATACCGACAGCTTTGCGATAATTATCTGCTGAATAGATTAACTCGTTTGGTTTATAAACAACCTTTGGGCAATCTTTATTGCTTGTAATAAGATCAATTTCTTCGGGTGTCATGCCGTCAAACAAAGTAAATTTAACCATTGCACACCTCTATGTGTCTCATTTGATACAAATTATATACCATTGTTAATTATTTGTCAATACTAAATAACAATAAAAAAGTGTTTGCAAAAATTAATTTGCAAACACTTTTTTATTAAAGTTTTACAATATCAATCGTTACATTCTGTGGAGCATATAACGGTTGAAGTTGAACCACCACTTCTTGCTGTTAGCAATAACATAAGCGTTGCAAACCTCATATGCTCTTGCAATATACGCTCTATCGTTATCGCTTAGCTGTTCGGTGCTGTAAAGAGCTCTGTCAAAGCTATAGAATGCATCATAAACAGATTTATCTCCGATCTGCTCACTAATTCGATTTAGGAACTCCTTAACCGTTTCGTCTTTCTCACGTTTAATGCCGCCAAACTTGAGCACACGATTCATCTCACGCCAGATGACGTAGGCAAACAGTCGATTCTCAAGCTTATACATCTTAGCAAGCTGACGTTTGCGATGGTTGACTATAGACATCGGTATCATAATCAAGGCACAAATTATAGCAATTGCACACAAGACCATAAACAGATCCTTGAGTGTAATTCTGAATCCACTTTCGGTCTCGAATATAGGATTGTTGCCTATAGTGTTGCCATCGTTGATGATATTATTTTTATCATCGTCGGGAACCACGGGAGTTTCCTCGTCAGGATTCTCTTCGGGGTCTTCTTCAGGATCTTCCTCTGGGTCCTCTTCGGGGTCCTCTTCAGGATCATCGGGTTCTTCGGGTTTAATCTTATAATCATCGGTGTTTATGCCGTAAAGAAGGTCAGCATCGTGAGTGGTGGGTTCAAACATAACCCAGCCAACACCTTCAAAATAAACCTCAACCCAAGCGTGTGAGTTTGAATTGTCGACCATCAGGCTCTCCCCTGCTTCGGCAAGAGGAGAATAACCCTCAACGTATCTTGCAGGAATACCAAGTGAACGGCACATGACGGCTAATGCAGAAGCAAAGCCGGTGCAGTAACCACCATAATACTCTTCTGAGGGCTCATCGGTTATGCTGTCGCCAAAGAGGAAGGTGTCTACATAGTCGGCGCCATCAGGAATCTCGTTGAGTGTGGTGCGATATCTGTATCTCCACAGATATTCCATCAACGCCCAAACTTTATCTATTCGCTTTTGAGCGCCACTATCTTCAACAATTCGCTTAGAAAGGCTAGAAACTCGACTTAGACCTTCCTTTGGCAATTTAACGTAATCGGTCTTAATCCGCTCGTTATGAGCCGCAACTACCTCACTATTAAATTTAGAAGAGATTTTTGCATCGTCAGAATACTCTTCGCTGCGAAGGTAATCATAAACTGACTGAAGGTCATAGTTTAAGGTAGAGATAGTATATGAGATATTCTCTCTCATATAGTGGTTAGTGTAAAGACCATGGTTATAATCAGTCCAAAGCATGCGTTTTGCAGGCTTTGTGATGTTAACCATATCGCTGGTGCGGAACACTGTACGGAAGTAGGTCTCATTCTTAGCAAACTTGATCTTAACATCGTCAACGGTATATTCAATACCTGCTTTGTTGAGAAAATCCACCTTCATCATGGTGTCGAGCTCGACAACCTTGCTGTTTTCAAATATGTCAGAAAGCTTTTTAGCTGAATACATCAGTTTATCAGAAGCTTCATCCTCAGCGTAACGGGTAATGTAGGATTTAGATACCTGCCAGCCACTACCTGTATAAGAATCGTTGTAGGTGGCGACTATATAAGTCGGTTTTTTACTGGTAATCTCAAAGCTCTCAGAAAAGTCAAGCCGCAGGGTATCGCCAAGATATTTATCGCTTGTGCCCACACCTGTAGCAGCAAGCTGAAAGTATCCCTGACCTCTCTTTGTAAATGCATTAGGGCTAAGATCTTCAACCGAAAGCATTTCAGAGTGTTGGCTTTGAATAGGCATTGTAATAATACCGATAACGATAGCGATAACAATGCAAATTGAGATAGGCGCTAAACGCTTAAATCCGAAATCTTGTTCGGTAACTCTCTCAAAACGTGTAAAGACGCTATAGATACCCATTACAATGAGAACATATATTAAGAAAGCATATGCACCAAGCGAATAAACGTTACCAAAAAGCAACTGGAGCATGAATATACTCATTGCAATAGCAGCTGCTGCAACAAAAAGCACTCTTCGGCTAAGCAGGAATGAAGCTAAAAGGCTTATACCAACTGTAAGCACAATAAAGACTACGCGCGAAACCTGCTCATTAACACTTTTATGGCCACCCATTATATCTAAAACATAGTTGACCATCGACATAAAGTCTATCTTGCCGATAAGACACATTATGCCAAAAACTATAAGCCCGACACCTATTAACCCGAGAACGCCCCAAAGAACATATTTTGAAACATGCTTGAAGCCGAATAGCAGATAAAACACAATGGTTGAAGCTGAGCATATAATTATTATGGTCATGGGTTGCATGACTATTGAAAGGCCGCCGGAGATTGCCAGCGCTAAAGTGTTAGAATAAAGCAGACAAAAGACAAAACGGATGATCCAGTCAAGCAAAAAACTTTTTTGTCTCACACCCGGTCACCTCCATAACTAAAAATCAAAATATAATCGGTCCCCTATGAGATGATGGAACAGCAACAGCCTTAAAGCCGTCTGCCATAAACTCTCTGACCTGCTCTTGCCACTTATTGGTGTTTTCGTTTTCTCCTACAACACGCATAAGAGTGAGCTTATTACCTGCGTTGGTAGCCTCTCTAAAGGTGGTGCGAAGAGTATCATCGGTGTGGTCGGTTACAACCACGATATTTTCTCCACTTGGAACCTTAGAGACATAGCTACGCAAGAAGTCTGAAATGTTTGTAGAACCATCAACGTCAATACAAGCAAGCAGATTGTAAATCATAGGATAATTTTGCAAATCATCTATGTTGTATTGCTCCATATCTTTAGCAGCAGTAGTGTAAACCACTCTTGCAGTAAGCAAATCAGCCAAACAGTTAGCTACAACAGAGAGACCGCATTCAATAATTTTATCCTCATTGTTAATTCTGATCTTTTGTTGGAGATTGTTTTTGCGATCAAAATCAAGAATAACAGTAACACCAACCTCTTTAAGAGGCTCATAGTTTTTAACCATCAGCTCGTTCATTTTGGAACTAAGCTTCCAGTGAATGGTCTTGGGTCGGTCTATAGAAGTGTAGGGGCGTACGTGAGATACAAGCATATCGTCTTTTTTGAGCGAATGCTTGGTAATCGACTCTTGCGCAACCAGACGATTATCTATTTCAAGACCAACCAAAGCACTGACACGGGGATAAACGGTGACTTTGCACAGTTTAACCTTTTTAGGCAGGGTGAAAAGACCGAGCATATCGTGAACTCTCACCTTTTGGGTGCCTACGTTATAAATTCCACGATAAGGGCAATCAACGTCAAACATTATGCCAACCGGTTGACCAAAGCAGGCGCAAAGCATTGAATCGGCTTTTTTTAGACGAAACTTTGACTTATATGCTCTGTTAATTCTAAGGTCAAGATAAGCAAATGACAACGCAAAGCGACAGCGCGCAGTAAAACTGATACGCACTGTGTCGCCCTTATATAGAGTTGTACGGTTAGCGGTTTGCTCTGCGCTGAGGCTGAAATAGGAGCATAGCATTAAAACAAACGATATTAACGGCAATAAGATCATTGCATAGATCAATATTGACGTAACAAGGTTTGGAAAATAGCTCGCCATTACCCATACAATAAACAGAGAAACCAAATAAAATATACGGTTAGCTAACATTAAAGCACTCTTTTCTGCGCTTATTTGCCGGTGGGTACCGGCACTGACTTAACAATCTCTGCGATTATATCCTCAGCGGTGGTGTTGTTAAACTTCATTTCCTGACCGAGAACAATACGGTGAGCCACAACGGGAACTACCATCTTTTTGATATCATCCGGCACAACGTAGTCACGACCTGCAAGATAAGCAGTAGCCTGAGCCGCTCTGTAAAGAGAGAGCGATGCACGAGGGCTGGCGCCAAGCATAATGCTGGGGTGATTTCTTGTAGCTGAAACTATTGAAACTATGTAGTCGTTAAGGGTTTCGTGAACGAACACCTTTTTAACCTCTTGCTGAATCTTGATAATATCTTCTGCTGTTGCAACAGGCTTAAGATCAAGGAAGGGGTCATGAATCTGATGCATGTTAAGAACAGCAGACTCATCCTCTTTGCCGGG
>JAZRMJ010000051.1:0-2211 GCA_045647445.1 Acutalibacteraceae bacterium
GTCGTGTGAAACCATATCTTCCCAAGTCTCTCTGCGAATTGCTACACGGCACTCGCCATCTTTAACAATAACAACAGGTGGACGAGGAATTCTATTGTAATTGCTCGACATTGAGTAGTTATATGCTCCCGTAGTAAGAACGGCGAGGATATCGCCAAGCTCAAGCTTTTGAATGGGTGCATTCTCTTGAACAAGGTCGCCACTTTCACAACACTTACCTGCGATGGTTACAACTGAATTCTTAGGTTGGTCTGCTTTATTAGCACATTCAATGGTGTATTTTGCCTGATAAAGGATGTAGCGAGGGTTGTCAGTCATACCACCGTCAACTGAAACATAGGTACGAATATTGGGGATATCTTTGATAGAACCGACGGTATAGATAGTGATACCAGCCTGAGCAACAATGGATCTGCCAGGCTCGATAAGAACCTTAGGAAGCTTAAGATTTTTCTCAGCACAAATAGAGCGAATCTTTTGAGAAACAGGTTCCATAAACTCAATATAAGCGACCTCTTGGTCATCCTCGCTATATCTAACGCCAAAGCCTCCACCGAGGTCAAGCTCTTCAATCTCAACTGAAAGCTCATTTTTAATCTTTTCAATAAAGCCCATCATGACCTCTGCTGCTTCAACAAAGGGACGAACCTCAAAGACCTGAGATGCGATGTGGCAATGAACACCAACAAGCTCGATACCCTCAGCCTTAACAGCAGCTGTTGCAGCCTCAAAAGCCTCACCTGTTTCGAGCGCAAAGCCAAACTTAGAGTCAATCTGACCTGTTCTGATAAAGCTATGAGTATGAGCATCAATACCGGGTTTGATTCGCATGAGTATTTTAGCAGTAACGCCACGCTCAACACAAAGGCGAGAAAGATTCTCAAGCTCGGTAACGTTATCAACAACGAAGCGACCAACACCGGTATCGAGCGCAAGGGTTAATTCGTCGATAGTCTTGTTGTTACCGTGAAAATAAACCTTCTCCATCGGAAAACCTGCGCTGTGGGCAGTATAAATCTCACCGCCTGATACAACGTCAAGACCGATATTTTCATCATTTGCGATACGGCAAATCTCTTTGCAGCACATTGCTTTGCTTGCAAAAAGGCACATGCCGTTACCATCATAATATTTATTAAGTGAATCTCTGAAGCTGGCGCAATTAGCACGAATGGTTGCTTCATCAAGAACGTATACGGGAGTGCCGTATTGTGCAGCGATATCAACAGTGTCAACACCACTGATGGTCAAATGACCTTTTTCATTTACTGAAAGATTTTTGCTGATAAACATTTTTTCCTCCGTTAGTTTAGACTCTTTTCAATTTTTTGTTTTAGTTGCTCAACACCCTCGCCATTGATAGAAGAAAAAGGTATCATAACATACTCACCCAAAAATGCAAGCTCAGATTTTAATTCTTCAAGCCGGGTGTTACGCTGAGTTTTGTTGAGTTTATCGCTTTTAGTTAGCGCTATAACAAAATTAGCACCGACAGATTTCAAAAACTCAAGCATATTAAGGTCATCTGCTGATGGTGGATGACGCATATCGACCAGCTGAACAACCAATCGAATGTTTCTATCCGACTGAAAATAGCTCTCCATCAAATCAGACCAACGACGTTTTTCAGAGTCGTTAACTCTTGCGTAGCCATAGCCGGGTAGGTCAGCGAATCTTACATCACCTACTCTAAAAAAGTTGATGGTAGCAGTCTTGCCCGGTGTTGAACTAACACGAGCAAGCTGTTTGCGATTAACTAATTTATTGAGCAGTGATGATTTGCCCACGTTTGATCTGCCACTGAATGCAATCTCAGCTAAATCAGATTTCGGCAATTGTTTTGAAGTGCCGTATGCGGCTTCAAAATAGGCTGTATTATAATTAATCATACTTCCCCCTGCATTACTGCATGACTGACATTCCCTTTTTTAACAGGCAACGCAACGTTAGGCGCCTCAGATAATAGTTCTTCTCTCTTTATAGGTAAAAGAGCAGTTTCAAGCACCTTAGACATTTCTGAGCATATTACAAACTCTATGTTTTGCGCTACAATAGGGTCAATCTCTGCAAGATCAGGCTCATTATCGGCAGGAATAATAACAGTTTTAACCCCTGCTCTATACGCAGCCATTGTTTTTTCTTTTAATCCACCAATAGGTAGAACTCTACCACGCAAGGATATCTCACCCGTCATAGCAACATCATGGCGAA
>JAZRMJ010000052.1:0-1586 GCA_045647445.1 Acutalibacteraceae bacterium
AACCGTTATCTTTATTAACAACGCAATTTACGGTATGACCGGCGGTCAGATGGCTCCCACGTCACTTCCCGGTCAGGTTACACAGACTTCACCCTACGGAAGAGACGTTAACCACTGCGGTTACCCCGTAAGAGTTTGCGAAATGCTATCAGAGCTTGATGGCCCTGAATATCTTGAGCGTGTTACCGTTAACAACGTTAAAAATATTCGTAACGCAAAGAAGGCTATCAAAAAGGCTTTCCAAAATCAGATCGACGGAAAAGGCTTCTCACTTGTTGAGGTTGTTTCAACCTGCCCGACCAACTGGGGTATGACTCCTCAGGCTGCTCTTAAGTGGGTTGACGAAAAGATGCTGCCTTATTATCCTCTCGGCGTATATAAAGACAGATCAGTTGCAGAAAAGGAGTGAACAATATGAGCACCAAACAGATTTTGCTTTCAGGTTTCGGCGGTCAGGGTATATTGTTCGCCGGTAAGTTCCTTGCTTATAAGGGTCTTATTGATGATAAACAGATTAGCTGGCTGCCTTCATACGGCCCCGAAATGCGTGGTGGTACTGCAAGCTGCAGTGTTATTGTCAGCGATGAGCAGGTTGGTTCACCCATCGTTTCTAATTCTGACATTCTTGTTGCAATGAACCTTCCTTCACTTGATAAATTTGAGTCATCAGTTGTACCAGGCGGTATGATTTTTGCTGATTCAACCCTTATTGAGCGCAAGGTAAATCGTGACGATGTTACTGTTTATTACATTCCTGCAACTCGTCTTGCAAGTGAAAATAATATGCCCACTCTTGCCAACATGATTATCATCGGCAAGATCCTTAGCGTGCTTGGTGAGTTTGAGGATGATAGCATCAGAGCAACTCTTGGCAAAGTTATTTCTGCTAAGCGCGCAGACATGCTTGATACCAACCTCAACGCTCTCAAAATCGGCGCTGAGCATAACTAAGGAGGATTTAAAGTGAATATTGCATTTACTAAAACTACCTGTCCTAAAGAAAAGCCCGATAGCAGCACTCTTGGCTTTGGTAAGTTCTTTACCGACCATATGTTTATCATGGATTACTCCGACGATAAAGGCTGGTATGATGCAAGAATAGTACCTTTTGCTAATCTTTCAATTCATCCTGCTTCTACTGTTCTGCATTACGGCTCTGAAATTTTTGAGGGTCTTAAGGCTTATAGACGTGCTGATGGCAAGGTTCAGCTTTTCCGTCCGATGGAGAATATTCGCCGTCTTAACAGCTCTGCTGAGCGTCTTTGCCTGCCTCAGATTCCCGAGGAGCTTGCTTTTGAGGTTTTAACTGAGTTTGTTAAAACTGAGCAGGATTGGACTCCCAGCGCACCCGGCACCTCTCTCTACCTTCGTCCTTATTTGTTTGGCAACGATGAGAGCCTTGGTGTTCACGCTGTTCACAATGCAACTTTTGTTATCATCGCTTCTCCCGTTGGTAGTTACTACAAAGAGGGCATCAACCCCGTTAAGATTATGATCGAAGATGAGGATGTTCGCGCTGTTCGTGGTGGCACCGGTTACGCTAAGTGCGGGGGTAACTATGCTGCAAGTAACAGAGCAGGTGAGAG
>JAZRMJ010000053.1:0-1226 GCA_045647445.1 Acutalibacteraceae bacterium
GTATACGCTTTATATTATCCGTTAGCACCTATTGTCAAGGTGAAGTCTTGATATCTGCCGTCTCTATAGACGGTGACAGTTACCTTGTCACCTACTGTATGAGTGTTTATTGCGGCGACCAATTGGTCATAGTTCTTAACCAAAGTTGAATCAACCGACACGATGATGTCATAGGCCTGAATTCCTGCATTGTCGGCAGGTCCACCATCAACAACCGAAGAGACTACAGCGCCGTGAGGCATACCGTACTGGTCCAAAACATCAGAGGTCATGGAGGTGTCAATGCTAACACCGATATAGGGCTTGGGTTTATCCTTACCCTCAATGATAGAATCACAAATATTAACAGTCGTGTTGACGGGGATGGCGAAGCCCATACCCTCGAAATCCTCACTGACCAGCTTGGCGTTGGTGATGCCGATGAGCTTGCCCTCGTTATCAACCAGCGCACCACCTGAATTGCCGGGGTTGATGGCGGTGTCGGTTTGAATAAGATTCATGGTGACCGAGTCAATGGTCACCTCTCGGTTAAGACCGCTGATATAGCCCACACTGACCGAGCCGACAAACTCCATACCGCCCGGATTACCAACCGCAACAGCGTTTTGACCGACTGTCAGCTTGTCTGAATCGCCAAGCTCGATGACAGGCAGGTTTTTCGCATCAATCTTTAGCACTGCAAGGTCAACCGAAGAGTCATAGCCGACCACTGTTGCCTCATAAGGTGTCTCAAGGTCGTTGTGCAGATAGACAAAAACATCGGCATTGTGGGTTATAGCATACTCAACAACGTGCTTGTTGGTGATGATGTAGCCGTCAGATGAGTAAATTACGCCCGACCCCTCGCTGTCAGCAACATTAGTGCTGTTGCCGAAGAAACCTGGGGCGGTGTAAGAGTAGGAGCAAACAACCGCTACAACACTGGGTCGTACCTTTTGAGCAACCGCCTCGACGAAATTGTCGGCGTTATTAGTTATGGTGGTGTTAAAATTTGTTTTGTCGTCGTTGTTATTGCCGTCGGGGGCAGAGGTTGAATTGTCTGTCCAATTGCCACCGCCCAAAACAGCCATGGTTACAACCGCCGAAATAACGGTCGACAGAAGTGCGCATATCAGCATACACGCCACCAATGTCACGAATGAAAATGAGCGTTTAGGCTTATTGGTATTGTTTGCAGCAATAGTGCGGTTGACCGAGTATTGAGGTGCGGGGGAGTAGGGCTGATA
>JAZRMJ010000054.1:0-3728 GCA_045647445.1 Acutalibacteraceae bacterium
GTCAACTTTAAAATGCTCACCTAACTCGTATCTCAGTCGAGCAGTATCAAGCGTTGTACCACTGCCAAAGACCTTGCTACGTTCAAACCCTGATGCTTTATATGCTAACATTGTCATTATATCAACGGGGTTTGATGCCATAAGAATCAGCCCGTTAAAGCCTGCGTTTATAAGGCTATCGACAACGCTTTTGATGATTTTTGCGTTTTTTTGCAGCAAGTCCATGCGAGTTTCGCCGGGTTGTTGATTAGCTCCTGCAGTTATTACAGCTAAATCAGCGTTAGCACAATCGTTATATGAGCCTGCATAAATTCTTATTCGTGATTGAGCAAAGGCTAACCCATGATTTAAGTCCATTGCTTCACCTATAGCCTTGTTCGTATCGATATCAACTACGACCAATTCATCACAAATGTTACTGTTTAGTAGCGCAAATGCATAACTCGTGCCAACCATTCCTGCACCAATAATTGCTACCTTTCGTTTGTCATCGTTCACTTAAAAATTAACCTCCTCATGATTTTTGATATTATGCCATAAATCATGAGGAGGTATTCGTTTTGTTAGATGTTAGATTTTAATTTTACCAATTTTGCAAGCACCATTGTCACTAACGTATTTTTTATCAACTGCAATAAACACAGGTCTATCACCCTTATACATTCTCACAGAGAGTGTGTATTCGCCTGATTTAATACCATTAAGAGCGTGCTTAGTGGTGGTCGATTTGCCTGGCATAATCAGTGTATTGTCAAAGGATTTTTGAGTATACACCGTTTCGTTTCCAGCCTTGTCGGTCAGGATTATATCAAACCCATATTTGTTATAAGCTTTTGCAGCACCATCATTAAACCAATCAATATATATGTTAAGTGAGTTGTTATTTTTTTTAACAGAAACTTTATTGATAAAATACCAATAACCCAGTTTGTTGCCTGCTTTTCTTGCGTATTTATAATTGTCTGCTACCCACTGCAATGGGTAACCGTGAAATCCACCATAGGTAGCATGTGACTGTATTATTGCTTTGTCGAACAATTGACCTTTACGCCAAGTGTTATTTTCAATAGTTCCTTGGTAATGGCCGTTCTCAAGTATGGTTGGAGCGTTGTTCCATACGGCATCAAAAAGCTCAGGTGAGCGCATGCTGGTGCCAAAGGTTTGAAAATGCCAGGAGTCTCCAATCGAGTCATCTCTAAATGTCCAGCCGTTATCTAAAACGTATTGAAGGATTTCTTCTTTTCCTTCAGGGTCGTTACGGCTACCGATAAAGTCGTCACTAATGCAGATTAGAGTGTTTTTATAATGCTTTTTATGAATGTCAAAGTGAACCTTTATAGTTTCCCACGGCCAATCCTTATGAGAGCTAAAAGCGGTGTGACCTTCACCCCAATCACCGTAGCTACCGACGTCTATATAAATCAGGTTAGACCTTCCGTCGTATCTTTTAGCAAAAGCTTTGTGAAAGTTATCAAGCTTTTTTAAAAAGATTGGGTCGCCATAATCAGGCTCTATTGAGTCATATTGAGAGAGCTCGTATTTGGCTCCTGCATCAAAAACCCACTTGGGGGTATCGTATCCACCGTTTTGGCTAACGTCGGTCTCTTTGCATGAAATTCTAAAGGTAATGCCTATACCTGCTGCGGTATATGGGTCGATAATTTTGTCTATAAGCTCCCAGTTGAATTTGCCCTCTTCAGGCTCAAGATAAGCCCATGAAAGCCTTAAATATATATGGTCAAGGCAGGGAACTAGGTTTAGCGCTTGCTCAGGTGATAGCGCTACTCCGTTTAAAATACCATATCGATCAATACCGTTATCATAATAATGAATGTACCAGCCTTTATCAGGGTTTCTGAGTGGAGTTTCTTTGTCTGCAACGCTTGTTAAATCAAAGGTAATAGTGTTATCTTGTTCGCTAACAATAATTGAATTTATGCTGCTGACTGGGCTTTTTTGAGAGGATGGGTTTATGGGCGTTGGTGTGTTATTTGTAGCAGAGCAAGAGCTGATAGTCAATAACGTTATTGAGCTTAAAATAGCTATAATTCTTTTCATCAAAACCATCCTTTTGTTTGTATTTTTAAACAGCCCCTGCAAAGTTATTTGCAGGGGCTGTTTAAGCGTAATATTAGATTATAATTGTGCCTATTTCACAAGCACCATCTTTGCGAGTGTGATTCTTATCTATAGCGAGATAAACAGGTCTATCGCCCTTATACATTCTGACATAAATGGTGTATTCCCCCGACTTAATGCCACTAATAGTGTGCTTAGTGTTAGCTGATCTGCCAGGCATAAAAGTGGTATTATCAAACGACTCTTGTGTAAATACAGTGTCTTTACCGTTTTTGTCGGTTAGTATAATATCAAAACCATATTTGTTATAGGCTTTTGCAGCACCATTGTTGAACCAATTGATAGAAATATCAAGGTTGTTAGACTTTTTCTCAACAGTAACCTTATCGATAAAATACCAATAACCCATCTTGTTACCGGTGGTTCTTGCATACTTGTAGTTGTCTGCAATCCACTGCTCGGGGTAACCATGGAATCCACCATAGGTTGCGTGAGCCTGTGAAACAGCCTCAAGGAAGATTTGACCACCACGCCAAGTGTTTTTATCTACTGTTGTTTGATAATGGTCAAGCTCAAGTATTGTGGGTACCTTTTGCCATACTGCATCAAACAGCTCAGGGCTACGCATTTCAGTGCCCATGTTTTCAACAAACCACGGAACACTGATAGAGTCGTCTCTAAAGGTCCAGCCATTGTCTAAAACGTATTGAAGGATTTCTTCTTTTCCTTCAGGGTCGTTACGGCTACCGATAAAGTCGTCACTAATGCAGATCAGAGTGTTTTTATAATACTTTTTGTGAATGTCAAAATGAGCCTTTATAGTTTCCCACGGCCAATCCTTATGTGAGCTGGAGGCAGTATGACCCTCGCCCCAATCGCCGTAGCTACCGACATCGATATAGATAAGATCGGATCTACCGTCGTATCTTGCTGCAAATGCCTTGTGGAAGTTGTCAAGCTTTTTCAAAAAGATTGGATCACCATAGTCAGGTTCCCAGGCGTTATCAAGCATAGTTCCTTTAGCACCGGCATTTTTAACCCATTCAGGTGTAGCATAATACTGATTTCTGTCGGTTTCTTTGCAAGAGATTCTAAAGGTTATGCCAACACCTGCTTCGGTATATGGATCGATAATCTTGTCTATAAGCTCCCAATTGAATTTACCTTCTTCGGGCTCAAGATAGGCCCATGCAAGGCGCAAATAGATGTGATCAAGGCAGGGGATGAGTTTGAGTGCTTTTTCAGCAGATAAGAAGTTGCCGTTTTTAACACCATATTTTTCAATAGTGTTGTCATAGTAGTGGATATACCAGCCCTTATCGGGATTTCTCAGGGGTGTATCCTTATCGGCAATGCTTCTAAGGTCATAGCTGAGAACTCCGTCTTTTTCGCTAACAACGACAGACGCAACAGCGCTGGTGATAGGCTGTCTGGAAGAGCCTGTGAGAGACTCGATTTCTGAAGTGTTAGTGTTTGTACCTGAGTCGGAGCATGCGGTCAAAGCCAAAAGCGTAAATGAACATAGCAAAGCAACAAATCTTTTCATAACACCCACCCTTTAATGATTAATTTATGATCGAATTTCTGCACCGAGCTTTTCAAGCTCAGCAATTGCCTTAGAAACAGCCTTTGAACACTGCTTCTCACTT
>JAZRMJ010000055.1:0-2630 GCA_045647445.1 Acutalibacteraceae bacterium
ATATCGTAATCGGTCGGCATAACGGTTGAGGGGCGATGATGAAAAGGCCAGTTAAACTCAATACCACCCGATACCCACGCACCGTAAGCACCAATCAGCGCAGGCTTAATAACGTGCTGACGATACAAAAAGTCGTAGCCGGTGGTTTTATCATAAGCCTCAAAAATGCGACCACCAAGCGCAGGGATTATAGCAAGGCGAATATAGTCATTCTCGAGCCTTATAACCGTCCATTCCTTTTCGGAGCGATTAACGTCATCAACCCCCGAAACAACTCGGGATGGATATGGGTTGCCCGTGGTGCCCTGATGGTTGCTCGTTTCGGCAAACATCGGCATCTCTTCAGCCTCAACAAAGTTGTAGGTTGGAATATTCCATTTTTCTACTGCAAATTGAACGGGTGAATGCTTTTTCATTAAAGCCACAACCTTTCATGTTTTTATGCCATGCATTTACACTTGCAGTATAGCAGTAATACACCAAAAACACAACTAAAATTTTAAAGTTTTTTGTAACTCTCTACAAAGAAACAAAAAGTCTTTGATTTAGTTCAAATCAAAGACTTTTAAAGCTTTATTCTTCGGGAAAGAGCATGTGCTCAATAAATGCGTTATTAAAATCACTGCTTCCACCAAGGTCTATATGCTTTGAGTCAGAGGCAATCTGCTCGGCCTTAGCTATCATGCTTTTATCAAGCAGCAGCATCACAGCACCCGTCAAAGCGGCGTTGCCGATAGCAGTTGAGCGCTCAGCTAATTCATAGGGTATAAGACCAATTCTGGCAGCGCAATTAGTGTCAAGGTGATTGCCGAAGCCACCTGCAAGATAAAGTTGCTCAACCTCGCTAACCTCAGTGCCTGAGCGGCTGAGCACCGTCTCAATTCCTGCTCCGATAGCGCCAACTGCAAGCTGAACGGCTCTAATATCGCCCTGAGTGAGGGTCACACTGCCGCCATTTGCATAAATCTCGAGCTCACATTCAGCAGCACCCGTCGGGTCAATATATTCGAGCTCCAAAAATGATGCAACAGCCGAAACAAGACCCGACCCACAAATGCCGATAGCAGGCATGTTACCTATGGTGCGAGCCTTTAGCTTGCCATCCTCAACCCAAACCTTGTCGATAGCACCCTCAACGTTTCCACACCCACAGGATATCTCGGCACCTTCAAAGGCAGGGCCTGCCGCAGTTGAGGTAACGTGAAGTCTGCCATCCTTAAACAGGGCGATTTCGCCGTTTGTGCCGATATCGCACATGAGTGATATCTCGTCCCTGTCGCACATTCCCGAGGCGAGAGCGGCGCAGGTGATGTCGGCACCGACAAAGGCATTCATGCATGGGGGCAGATAGGTGTCGCTCACCCATTGACCAAACAGCGTTTCAGATTTAAATGGCGCGCGAGCAATCGATTCAGGGCTACGGTTTGAATAAAGATATAGCATAGCTGTGTTGCCTGTTGTTATCCTTGAGCCAACCATCTCAGGGCTAATATTTGCCGTTTTGCAGGCCCTAAAAAGCAGTTTATCGATGCATTCGGTTATCTGAGCGCAAAGGTGGTCGCCCTTGCCGTTTAAATAGGCATCAATTCTGCCGATAACATCGGCTGCAATCGAGCGCTGAGGGTTAACGGCACCGGCTTGACCAACGCAGTTACCCTTGCTGTCAAACAGCTTCAGTGCAACGGTGGTGGTGCCTATATCAACAGCGGCACCATACTCCCAGTCGATATCTCCGACCGAGACAGCTCCCGTTTTAGTCTCAATATGAGCGAGCGCTTCTTGCTCTGATATAATCTCGGCAGTAGCATCACCTAGCAAAATTGCCTGACAAGAGAGCCTCGCACCATGCTTTTTCTCAGCCTCGTTAGGCTCGCTCACAGCACCCGACAGCCTGACCTCACATTTGCCACAGGTGCCACGACCGCCACATGGCGAAAAAACGGCAAAGCCACCCTCTACCAGCACCTCTCTCACAAGAGGAGTGCCCTCAAAGGGGATTTGAGCCATCTTATTATCTTTAATTACAGTCAAAATAGGCATATCAGTTAAACAGCACCATACCAAAATAAGTAACAGTGTCAGCTCCGTTTATATATTTAAGTTGAGTGTTTTTGACAGTGTTTGAAACGTCAATGCAGCAAGCCTCAAGCGAGATTAACGCATCATTCGGTCTGTAGCAGGGCAAGTTATCGAGCCTTGCGCATCGCTCGCACATTCTGCAGCCGCCTGCGCCGAGCACCAAAATATCATCGCCGATAATCTTTTTAGCTTCGCTTTTTAAGTTGTGGCATAGCCTTGCAAGGTTTGAGCCTGCTTCCTTCATAATCTCAAAATCAAAGCTCTCCTCAAGCCCGGTTATGGTCTGAAAAATGAGCGCATTTTTATATGAGCGCACCATGTTTATTAAATCCTCTGCAGGGCCAATGTCGGGTGGACACATCCAACATCTGCCACTCATGCCACAGCCGTTGCTCTCACAAATAGAGCGAAAAACCAAATCAAAAACTATATCCTCGGTCGCCAAAAGGGTGGCTTTGGTTGCACCCTTGTTAATAGCAAGCTCGATTAGTCGCTTGTGGGTCATTTTTAAAACCTCACTTATAATTTATTTAAGAGCGTTAAAGAAGGCT
>JAZRMJ010000056.1:0-3958 GCA_045647445.1 Acutalibacteraceae bacterium
CTGTTAGAACGTCTGTGTGAATGGGATACCTTTATACCGAATGTAACCTCTTTATTGCAGATCTCACATTTAGCCATTATCTGCACCTCCTTTTAAGTTATAAAAAAGTACCGTATTATAATAACAGACCAATCCCAAAAAATCAAGTCTTTTTTTATATTTTTATAAACTGAGGAAAATATATGCAAAAAAATCAATCTTTAGTATCAAAAATTGCCTATGAAAACATGGATTATATTAAAAAAGCCTTTCATTCGCCACGCAATAAAGACGTTATTATGAGAGATTTCAAAATAGTGGGAAATCGAAATTGCGTTGTTGCCTACATTGACGGCATGGCTAGTACTATCGCTGTTAATGATTTTATAGTTAGACCTTTGATGCAAAGCAGCTCACAAAGCTTTGATATGCTTAACGTCATAGAATATAATAACCTGTCGGTTGTTACCAATATGAATGATGTCGTTATGCGTATGCTACAAGGCGACACGGTTATCTTTGTGGATGGTGATGATCGATGTGCTGTTTGCGAAACTAAAGGCTTTGATAAAAGAAGCGTTTCATCACCTAAAACCGAAGCAGTTATAAAAGGCTCCCAAGAAGCCTTCAACGAAAGTTTAAGAAGTGATATAACTCTCATTCGAAGAGCAGTTAAGTCTCCTGATCTTATAACTGAGATGATAAGCATAGGTGATATAAGTGGTGAGATATGCGCTGTGCTCTATCTTGATAATGTAACCGACCCGCGCCTTGTTGAAAAAGCAAAGCGTCGACTAAAATTAATCAAAGCCGATTACGTCTCGGGTAGTGGAATGATAGAGCAGATGATTGGTGACTCAAGGTGGTCGCTTTTTCCGTCTGTATTAACTACCGAAAGACCTGAAAGAGCTGCTCAGTATCTGAATGCCGGCAGAATTGTTATAATATGCGATAACTCTCCATTTGCAATTATATTGCCCGTAAAACTATCTGAGTTTTTAGATTCACCTGAGGGTAACCAGCAACGCTGGCAGAATGGCACCTTCACAAAGCTTATACGCTCCTTTGCCTTTATATGCACACTATTATTATCGGCTCTTTATATAGCAATAATAAATTATCATCACGATATGTTGCCACAACAGCTATTGCTGCTTATTGCAAAATCAAGATCGCAAATACCATTCTCATCATTGATGGAATTGATTGTAATGGAGTTGTTTTTTGAACTGGTCAGAGAAGCTGGGGTGAGAATCCCGAGCGCCGTAGGGGGTGCGATTGGGGTGGTAGGAGGGCTTATACTTGGCTCTGCAGCAATTGAAGCAGGCATTGCAAGCCCTGTTACACTTATTATTGTTGCTGTGTCAGGACTTTCAAATTCAGTTTTACCCGACTATGACCTTTCGTTTGGCATTACAGTTTCAAAATTCGCTTTAATTATTTTAGGTGGTGTGCTTGGATTATACGGAGTGTTTTTTGGAATAGCGATACTAATATTGATGCTATCTAATCAAAAGTCATTGGGCTCAAACTATATAGAGCCACCTTTTAGCCAAAGCACAACAAACAGCAATGCGTTTGTTCAACTGCCTTTATGGAAACAACAGTTTAGAAGCAATTTGCTGGGCCTTTTTAGAAAACGTCAGCAACCTAAATTTGCAAGAGGATGGGAAGAAGATGAACAGACCGATTAATTCATTTAGCTCTGCTATATCGATAATAATTTGTTTATTATCAGAGCTTGCATTTTCATCTGCTTTTAAACAGGTCTATTCGTTTGCAGGTAACGGTGCTTGGCTGAGTGTTCTTATTGCCGGAGCGGCTGTAACCCTCTTGATTCCAATAGCAATAAGGGGTACCTTTAATCGTTTGTTTCCTGTTATAGGCTTTTTATATATTGTATTATTAATGCATAGACTTGCAGTTAGCATGGCGCTGTTAAAAGAAAATAGCTTTATTCTAATGATATTAATTGCTACTGCCGTGTTTATAACGGCATCTGCATGTTATGGTTTAAGAGGTGCAGTTATATTCTCGGCTCTGTGCTTTGTTCCGATTGTGATAGTGCTTATAATTTGCTTTTTGCTAGGGCTAAAAGATTATAGCTTTGAATATCTAACTCCAATGTTTGATTCAGAAATTTATGGAGTTTTAATAGGCAGTTTCAACGCGTTTTCGCTTGTGTCGATTTTGTTGTTGCCTATGCCGTTAATAGACACAAAACATTCACGAGCTATAGCTATTACCTGCGCATTATCAACCATCGCATTGTCTTGCATAATGCTGTTAGGTTCAATGACCTTTGGAGTAACTGCTGAGCAGTACTCGTCAGTCGTATCCGAAATATCAAAAAACGTTTCGGTTGGCAAATTCTTTAAGCGTCTTGAGGGGTTGGCAGATGCAGCTTATATTCTAACTGCAACGGTGTCTCTGACGCTAATATCAGCCATCACCTTGAAAGGGAATAGGAGTGCAAAAAATAAAGCTTTAAAACCGATTATAGTGTTTTTGTTTTCTGTTATAGGTGCGATAGTCGCATATTACTCTATCTCTAACAAGGCAGTTTTTGAATTAATGAAGCTTATAAGTGTATGCTCAGGTGTAGGCGTTGTTTTGTGCATAATACTGTCTATTATCAAAAAGAAAAAAACAGTCATCGCCTTGGCGATTGTTCAGATATTAATGCTTTGCTCCTGCAATGCAACAGGAGAAATTGAAAACCAAACCTACGTTGTCATAACTTTTTGGAACGAAAAAACAAATAGCTTTGCATTTGTTACAGAAAACGGAAGCGAAACGGAATATTATTCGGTAAAAGCTGATGATATAAACGAAGCAACAAAATTGCTCGAAACAAATAAATCTTTAACATTATCCTTTGAACAAATGGGACTTTTAATGTTAAGCGTTGATAGCGATTCGGTATTAAGCTGGGCTCAGATGGTTATAGGGTCAAATATTCCAAATTCAGCAGGCTTATGTTTTTATATAGGAAACCCACAGGATATATATGATAATCAAATATCCAAAAAAGAGTCGGCATTTGAATATGTTTCGTTATTAATGTCATCAGAAAATATAAAGCATTTAACTATTTCAGAGGTTAATACTATTTTGCAAAATAAATCATCAAAGCAGGCTTTTACTTTATTGTTAGACAAAAATGGATGTATCGGCTCAGTTGGATTTAATAAAAGGGGAGTGTTATTTGAAAGTTTAGACTAATAATATATATAGTAGGTCATTTGAGTTGTTAAAACTTTAACGAACATTTTGTTTCAAATCGTCGATTGACCAAAAAACTATGTTAAATTGTTAACAAACCCCTTGACAAATTATAAATCAATATATATAATGGATTTATTATTTTAGGAGGTAATATATCATGTCCAGAGTTTACAACTTTAGCGCAGGTCCCTCTATGCTTCCCGAGGCAGTTCTTAAGACTGCTGCAGCAGAAATGCTTGACTACAAGGGTAGTGGTCAATCGGTTATGGAGATGTCTCACCGTTCAAAGACCTATCAGGCAATCTTTGATGAGTGCGAAGCCCTTCTCCGTGAGGTTATGAATATTCCTGATAACTATAAGGTTCTTTTCCTTCAGGGTGGTGCTTCCACTCAGTTCGCTATGATGCCCCTCAACCTTATGACCAAGAATGGCAAGGCAGATTTTGTTATCACCGGTCAGTGGGCAAACAAAGCTTACAAAGAAGCTGAGCGTTATGGCGAGGCCAACGTTATCGCTTCTTCTAAGGATAAGACCTTCAGCTACATACCTAAGCTTGACAAGAGCACCTTCACCCCCGATGCTGACTATTTCCACATCTGTGTTAACAACACCATCTATGGCACAAAGTGGAACACTCTGCCTGAAACCGGTGATGTTCCGCTTATCGGCGATATTTCAAGCTGCATCCTCTCTGAGCCTATCGATGTAACCAAGTTTGGTATGCTTTATGCAGGCGCTCAGAAGAATATG
>JAZRMJ010000057.1:0-1656 GCA_045647445.1 Acutalibacteraceae bacterium
CCTTTACGCCCCCATGTGCAAATTTATATCACGGCATAAGCCGTTAATATCACATGTTTTGCTCTTTAAAATAGCGCTCGTTATCTCTTTTAACCGCCTTTGCAGCCAAATCAGCGCGCTTATCATAGAGCTTTTTGCCCTTACAGACGCCCACCAGCAGCTTGGCTCTTGAGCCCTTAAAATAAAGCTCAAGAGGTGCCAATGTGAGGCCCTGCTGGCGCACAAGACCAAAAAGTCGCATAATCTCTCGCTTATGCATTAAAAGCTTTCTGCGACGATATGAGTCTCTATTAAATATATTGCCCTTTTCATAGGGTGCTATATGCATACCGTTAACAAAAATTTCGCCGTCTTTTATCTCGCACCATGAGTCTTTAAGATTAACCCCACCGTTGCGAATAGACTTAATCTCGGTGCCAAACAGCTCGATACCGGCTTCTATTTGCTCTTCAACGAAGTAATCGTGAAAGGCTTTTTTGTTGGTTGCAATAACCTTTTTGCCGGTCTTCATGCTGTGTCACCTCTTATCTTGAAAACTTTTCGGCGTAGTTGGCAGCTGCTGCCTTGATAATTTCGATTGCCTCTTCCCTGCCGACAATCTCTTGAACGGCTGTGCTCTTCTTCTCGAGGGCTTTATAGACCTCAAAAAAGTGAGCCATTTCGTCAAATTTATGCTGTGGCAGGTCATTAATGCTTGAATATTTATTGTAATTGGGGTCGCCAAAGGGAATTGCGATGATTTTTTCGTCGTTTTCGTTGTTGTCGACCATTTTGATAGCGCCGATTGGATAGCAACGCATCAAGGTCAAGGGATAGACCGATGCAGAGCCAAGCACAAGCACATCAAGAGGGTCGTTATCATCAGCAAAGGTGCGAGGGATAAAGCCGTAGTTTGCAGGATAATGGGTTGCAGTGTGCAAAACTCTATCCATTCTGAGCATACCGGTCTCTTTATCGAGCTCGTATTTGACCTTGCACTCTCTGGGAATTTCGATTACAGCTATAAAATCCTCAGGGGTTATACGGTCAGCGCTGATATCATGCCAAATATTCATAAAAAACCACCATCCAAGCAACATTTTACACTAAAAAGCAGTAATTTGTCAACAATTCTAAAGATACAAAAAAGTCGTGCAAAACTAATGCACGACTTCGTTCAGACTGAATCAAAGGGACAAGCCCTGAAAACTGAACAATGCGTGTGAATCACGAAGGAGATTTGGTACAATCTCCGAGAGATCAAGCCCTCGACCTATTAGTACTGCCAAGCTAAATGTATCACTACACTTACACACGCAGCCTATCAACCCGGTAGTCTTCCGGGGGTCTTACTGACTTAAGTCATGGGATATCTAATCTTGAGGCTGGCTTCACGCTTAGATGCTTTCAGCGTTTATCCAATCCAAACTTAGCTGCCCAGCTGTGCCACTGGCGTGACAACTGGTGCACCAGAGGTTTGTCCATCCTGGTCCTCTCGTACTAGGGACAGATCCTCTCAAATATCCTGCGCCCACGACAGATAGGGACCGAACTGTCTCGCGACGTTCTGAACCCAGCTCGCGTACCACTTTAATCGGCGAACAGCCGAACCCTTGGGACCGAATTCAGCCCCAGGATGTGATGAGCCGACATCGAGGTGCCAAACCTCCCCGTCGA
>JAZRMJ010000058.1:0-19236 GCA_045647445.1 Acutalibacteraceae bacterium
CGGGTTTGTTTTTATTTTAAAAAGCCGTTGATAATCTGCCCTTCTGCTTCTTGCCCTGTAAGACCGAGGGTCATGAGCTTTATGAGCTGCTCACCTGCAATCTTGCCGATGGCTGCTTCGTGAACAAGAGAAGCATCAGCATGGTTTGCGTAAATCTGAGGGATAGCACCAACCGATGCATCACCCATTATGATGGCATCACACTCGCTACGGCCGTTGCAACGGGCGTTACCATGAATAACAGAGGTAAACATCTGGCGCGAATTATCTTTTGCAACCGAGCGTGATACAACGTGAGCGTGGCAATCCTCACCATCCATTTCGACGTCGAAGGTAGTCTCGGCGTATTGGTCGCCGTGGGTCATGAGTTTTTCGTGGACAATTATGGTTGCACCGTCAGCAAGCTTGGCCTTGGTGGTGCGATTGGTTGAATCTACGCCCTTGATTTGAGCTGTTTCGAGCTCCATATAGGCGCCCTCAGCGAGTTCACACTCGGTAACGGGGTTCATAATTCTCTTGCCGTTGCCATCGCCCTCTCCGTAATGCTTCTCGACATATTTAACGCGGGCGTTTTTATCGAGAATGAAGCGATGAACACCACTATGGTCACTATCCTCATCGCCACCGTTGTGGATGCCACAGCCTGCAACGATAACAACGTCGCAATCAGCGCCGATATGAAAATCGTTATAAACAAGCTCTTTTAGACCTGTTTGTGACAAAACAACGGGGATGTGGACACTTTCGTTTTTGGTGCCGGGTGCGATATAGATATCGATACCCGGTTTGTCGGTTTTTTGAACTATCGATATGTTTTCGCTTGAGGCTTTGCTATCAAGCCTTCCGTTGACACGGATGCTGTAGGCTCCGTTTGGAATTTCGTGAAGACCTGCTACCTGCTCAAGCAATGATTTTTGAATTGCATCCATCAGACAACCCCTCCCTGCTTGCAGCATGACGGTGCTCGGCCGCCTAACAAATCACCGAGAAGCTCGTCTCTGGTGCCGATTGCATCGACCTTGCCACCCTTTAGCATAATAATTTTATCGGCGATATTAAGAATTCGCTCTTGGTGAGAGATTATCATGATGCTACCCTTGGTGCGCTCATGCATATTCTCAAAAACCTTGATAAGGCTGTTGAAGCTCCACAGGTCGATACCTGCTTCAGGTTCGTCGAATATGGTAAGAGTGGTGCCACGGGCATTGACCATTGCAATCTCGATACGTTTTAGCTCGCCACCTGACAAGGAGCCGTTAACCTCACGGTTAACGTATTCTTTAGCGCAAAGGCCGACCTCTGAGAGATACTCACAGGCAGCATTGGCAGAAAGCTTTTTGCCTGCTGCAATTGAAATTAGATCAAGCACGGTCAAGCCCTTAAAGCGCACAGGCTGCTGAAAAGCGAAGCTGATGCCTTTTTGGGCGCGCTCAGTTATTGAAAGACCGGTTATATCCTCACCGTCGAGCAAGATTTTGCCACTTGCCGGGGGGATGATACCCGCAATGAGCTTAGCAAGGGTTGATTTGCCACTACCGTTGGGGCCGGTAATAGCAACAAAACGCTCATTAACCGTAAGGTTAATATCGTCAAGAATCAGCTTGCCCTCGGGGGTTTTGTAAGAAACGTTTATTAATTCAAGCATTTATTTTAAACTCCATTATTTTATTACGAGCATACTGCTCATTATATTTTACTACAAACCTAAATGCGTTTCAATACACATTATGACAAAATATAAACAAATTTGACCCCATTGCTTATGCTGTTATATGCACAAGATGGCAAATACCCGGAATGGTTTGACCCTGCTGAGCTGATGTGGTCGACATAAGCGCTCCCGTAGCACAAAGCAATATATTTTTAAGCGACCCCTCTCGAAGCCTATGCATAATATAGGAGCAAAACACACTGGCGATGCATCCACAGCCTGAGCCACCTGCATGAACGTCTTGAGTTTCTGAGTCAAATATCATCACTCCCCCATCATTGTGGACAGAGGCTATATCGATATTATCCTTTTTGAGCAGTTTATAAAGCAACTCGGAGCCAACAAGACCGAGGTCACCTGTTAAAATCATATCATAGACTTCGGGAGTGGTGCCCGTATCCTTTAAAAAGCGACTTATGGTATCGGCTGCGGCAGGAGCCATGGCAGCCCCCATGTTGTTGGCGTCGGCAACGTTGAGGTCGACCGGTTTGCCTAAGGTAAAGCCTTTGATATAGGGGCCGACTCCGTCACCGATGATAGCTGCTCCTGAGCCTGTAACCGTCCATTGTGCAGTTTGAGGACGAACTCCACCATAATCAAGTGGGAACCTGAACTGTCTCTCGGCTGTGCAAAAATGCGAGGATGTGACAGCTATAGCCTTGCGAGCCGATGAGCTATCAACAGCCATAGCCGACATTATAAGCGCAAGCGACATGGTGGAGCAGGCTCCGAAAACGCCTGCAAGAGGTATCTCTAAATCACGAAGGCCAAAGGTTGAGCCTATGCATTGATTAAGAAGGTCACCTGCAAAAAGCATATCGATATCATAGGTGGCAAGTCGAGACTTTTTTAAAGCCAGCTGAACTGCCGTTTTTTGAAACATGCTCTCTGCCCTTTCCCAGGTGCTTTGCTCCATCATATCGTCGTCGGTTATATAATCAAAATATTCTGCGAGGGGGCCATCCCCCTCTTTGGTGCCGACTGCGACAGCCGTTTCAAGTATCGCAGGGGGATTGTCAAAAAGTATTGTGTGCCGTCCTATTCGTTGCGCCATAGTTTTCTCCTAAATATAAATTATATTGTTATTATTTTCTTTAAATAAAGATTATATGCACATTCTGTTTATTTATGATATAATCAAATAATCGAGGTGATTTTATGCTAACAGTTTATCCTGATTATTATAAAAAATTCAACTGCATAAAGGGTGAGTGCCATCACAACTGCTGTATCGGCTGGGAGATTGACATTGACTGTGAAACTGCCACATATTATAAATCGGTTGGGGGTGAGATGGGTCAAAAGCTTGGCCGTAATATAAATTGGTGCGAGAGCCCTCATTTTATATTATCTGATAACGAGCGTTGCCCATTCCTCAATGAGGATAACCTTTGCGATATAATTATTGAGCTCGGTGAGGATAAGCTTTGTGGCATATGCGATGACCACCCGAGATTTAAAAACGAGCTTCCCGATAGGCTTGAAATCGGTCTTGGCCTTTGCTGTGAGGCTGCAGCAAAGCTGATTCTATCTCAAGCCGAGCCGATGAAGCTTGAATATATCGGTCAAAGCGATATTGATGACGAGATAATCGGACTTCGTGATAAGGTTATCGATATTTTGCAGGATAGAGAGTTTGACATTAAAACCCGAATTGATAAAATGCTCGATACCTGCTATGCTTCAACCCACCTAGAGGATATTTCGGTTTGGGCAGAGAGGCTCAAAGGGTTCGAAGTGCTTGATAAAAAATGGAGCGACCTTATCGACCTTTTAGAGAAGCATAAAGACCACCTTGACCTTGACGCTTTTGACCGACACATGGCGTCTCGCCAGACCGAATATGAGCAGTTACTCGTTTATTTTATTTATCGTCATCTTGCTAATGCACCCGATGCTCAAAGCGTTTCTGAGAGAGCCTCATTCGCCGTTTTTGGATACAACCTTATCAGGTGGATGGGTGCTGTTATTTTAGAAGCAGAGGGTAGGTTCGATCTTGAACATCAAATTGAGCTTGCTCGACTGTTTTCATCTGAAATTGAGTATTCTGACGAGAATTTTTATATTCTTTTAGACAGTTATTTATAATCAATTAATAATTCTCTTTTATTTTTAATTCGAATGTGTTATACTCATTTACATCGCCATTTAAGGAGATTAAAGATGTTTGATTTTCATCTGCACAGCAGTCTATCTTTTGATTCGGACGGAATAGCCGAGGACATGGCTTTGGTTGCATCAAAAATGGGATTTAAAGAGATATGCTTTACAGACCATTATGATTATCACTTTTATCCTGACAAAGAGGCTAACCTATTCAGCCTTGAGGATTATGCAAAAATTTATGACCCGATAAAGGTCGACGGGCTATTAATTCGCAAGGGTGTTGAATTTGGTCTGACGGGCTGGAACAAGCCTCAGCTTGATAGCCTTGCAAGGATGAGGGACTTTGATTTTATTATCGGGTCAGTCCATTTTGCCGATGGCTACGACCCCTATGACAGGGAATATTGGGATAACAAAACGGTCGACGAGGCTTTTTCTAAATATTTGGAGCAGACACTGCTTTGCGTTAAGGAGCATGATAATTTTGACGTTTTGGGTCATTTGACCTACGTTTGCAAATCGGCTCACAACCTCTCGCGCAAATCCCCCCCTCTCTCTGATTACGGTGACATAACCGACGAGATTTTTAAGGTGCTTATTGCTAAGGGCATAGGCATTGAGGTTAACACAAGTGGTATTGTGAGCCCCGGTTGTTTTTTGCCGTCGGCTGAATTTGTGAAGCGTTATAAGGAGCTTGGCGGCGAGATAATAACCGTTGGCTCTGATGCTCACGACCCGTCGGTTGTTGGCAGAGGTATTGACAGCGCTCTCGAAATGCTTAAAGATATATTCGGTCACGTTTGCACCTTTGAGAGCAGAAAACCTATATTTCACAAGCTTTAATTTAAGGAGACAATATTATGGATTGGAATTCGATTTTTAATAAGATTTTTGATTTTTTGTTTGAGTTTGCAACCTCTTGGGGCACAAGGCTACTTGGTGCTTTATTGGTATTGATTGTAGGTTTAAAGCTAGTTAAGGTTTTATGCAAATTTATTCGCACCTCTCATAAGCTCGATAAGATTGACAGCAGTTTGCGCTCATTTATAAGTAGCTTTAGCAAAATTTTGCTTTATGTGATGCTGTTTATCACCGTTGCGATGATACTGGGCATTCCTGCTACCTCGTTCATCACCATTCTCGCTTCTTGCGGTGTTGCTATAGGTCTTGCTCTTCAGGGGTCGCTGAGCAACTTCGCAGGTGGTATGATGATACTGTTTTTTAAGCCCTTTAAGGTGGGCGATTTTATATCATCAAACGGTGTTTCGGGCACTGTTGTTGACATTTCTGTTGTATACACCATATTGCTCGCACCCGATAACAAGCGAATCACCATACCTAACGGTAGCCTGACAAACTCTGTTATTGAAAACTTCTCGGCAGAAACCACTCGCAGAGTTGACATGACCTTCTCGGCTGCATATGACTGTGACATTGAAAAGGTTAAAAAGATTATCACAGATATTGTTGAAGGTCATGAGTTAGTGCTCAAAGATCCTGCTCCTTCGGTGCGCCTTGCATCGCATGATGCGAATGCGCTGACCTACACTGTTAAGGCATGGTGCAACAACGCCGATTATTGGGATGTTAAATTCGATGTTACCGAGATGGTTAAGGCTGAATTCGATAAAAATCAAATTGAAATACCCTATCCTCAGCTTGACGTTCACGTTAAAAACAAATAAAGCTTACGGTGTTGCAAATAGCAACACCGTTTTTTCTTTACTTAGCGTTAATTTTGTGTTATTATGAAAAACGAGGTGATTTTATGAATAAAAAAGAAGTTCTAATAATCTTTAAAACTCATCTTGATATCGGTTTCACCGATTATGCTCAAAACATTGTTAAAAAATATTTAAACGAGTATATCCCGACTGCTATAAAAATCGGCAATGAGCTTAAAAATAGCGACACCCCTTTTATTTGGACGGTTGGCTCATGGCTTGTTAACGAGGCTTTAAAGCATGATGATAACGGCTCGGTCACAAAAGCTATAGAAGACGGCATCTTAACCTGGCATGCTCTGCCCTTTACTACTAACACCGAATTTATGAACACTGCTCTGATCGAGCGTTGCCTTGACATAAGCAGTAAGCTTGATGAGAGGTTTGGCAAAAAGACTACTGCCGCTAAGATGACTGACGTGCCCGGTCATTGCATAGGCTTAGTGCCTTATCTTTATGACAGAGGGATTAGCTTTTTGCATTTGGGTGTTAACCCTGCGACTCCCGTTCCCCCTGTGCCTCCACTTTTTAAGTGGCAGGTTGGTGACAAATACATAACCGTTATGTATCACGACACCTATGGCGATGGCGCTGAATTTGACGATTTTGTGCTGTATTTTGCCCACACGGGTGATAATCTCGGCCCACAATCTACCGATGAGATAGTCAAAATCTATGAGGATATTCAGAGCCGTTACCCCGACTACACCGTCAGAGCAGCTACTCTAAATGATGTTGCCGAAAAGATGGCTGACATTAAAGGCCTGCCCATCGTAGAAAAGGATATCGGTGAATCATGGATTCACAGCGCTGCTACCGACCCTGAGAAGGCATCTAGATTCAGGGCGGCTCTGAAACACATTGAGGCTAACGATACTGACGTAGACCTGACCGACAACCTCATGGTTGTGCCTGAGCACACGGGTGGTATGGATGTGAAGGTGTTTTTTGGCAACACCACAGCCTATTATCACACCGAAATGGATGAACTCAAAGAGGAGCGAAAAGTTATTGAGCGCTCATGGCAGGAGCAGCTCGACTATGTTATTGAGGCTGAAAAGTTACTCGGTATTAAGCCTGATTATCCGACCGATGAGCCTGATTTGAGCCTTTATGAGGAGACTCAAATACCCGATGAGCTTTGCGTTGAGGTTAGCTGGCAGATGTTTGACAACTCCGACTATGACCGATACAAAAAGGATTATATGCGTTGCTTTGACGATTGGGCTATTTGGGATTTCACCAAGGTTGGATTGCCTGATTATGAGGGTGGCATCTACGTAGCTAAGGCTACTAAGGCATATAAGAGGGATTCCTTGACCCTTTTGCGATTGGAGTTTGACAGCGAGGCTGCAAAGACCTATGGCCTGCCCTATTTTTATCTTGAAATCGATGGCAACAAGCTTAAGCTCAACTGGTATGATAAAAAGGCTAATCGCATGCCTCAGGCTTGCTGGGTTAAGTTTAAGGGTCAAAAGGAGGATTGGCTGCTCCATCGCTTAGGCCTTTGGATTAAGCCTGAGGATATCGTTGGCTCCCCTCTCATTTGCGCTGTAAATGATGGAGTTAAAAATGGTGAGGTTACCATTAAGCCTATTGATAGCCCACTGGTCGCTCCCTTTGGCAGAAGGTTGCTTCAATACAACTGCGGTGAGGTCGAGCAGGATTTGTATTTTAACCTTTATAACAACATTTGGAACACAAACTTTCCTATGTGGTTTGATAAAAACGCTGTGTTCAGATTTGAGATTGAGAAATAATCTTTAGGGGTGTTTAAAATGCATTCGTTTTTGCTTATAGGTCAATCAAACATGGCAGGTCGTGGCTTTTTAAACGAGGCTGAAAAGATTGATTCAGAGCGAATTTATACTCTTAGAAATGGTCGCTGGCAGAAAATGTTTCGCCCTCTTCACCCTGACAGACAGTTCTCTGGCGTATGCCTTGGCGAGAGCTTTGCTGAAGCTTATGCCAAAAAGCATGAGACTAATGTTGGTCTGATTTGTTGCGCTGATGGTGGGTCAACTCTTGATCAATGGGCTCCGGGTGAACTGCTTTTTGACAATGCAGTTTATCAGGCAAAACTTGCTATGCGCACATCGTCTATCAAAGGCATTCTTTGGCATCAGGGTGAGGGTGATTGCGATGCCGACCACTACCACACCTATAAAAAGCGCTTTGAGGTTATGGCAAACGAGCTGAGGCATCAGCTCGGGTTAAACGACATTCCGATTATTGTGGGTGGGCTTGGCGATTTTCTTGACAAGTGCGATAGGTTTGACAAGCTGAGAAACTATACTCACGTTAATGATGCGCTAAAAAGCATTGTGGCCGATAATAAAAACATGGCCTTTGTTTCGGCTGAAGGGCTAACCTCTAACCCCGATAATTTGCATTTTAACTCAGCATCCCTTTATGAATTGGGGCTAAGATATTTTGCGGTGTTTGAGTCAATGGGCATTGACACCGATAGTAACAAAAACTCCACCTTGCAGGACATTGAGCGCAGCGAGATGGAAGGGCTGTAATAAAGTGTTGCCATCGTGACACTCTTTAGATTAAAATCTAAAATGTTTTTGCAATCCAATATATTAGTCCGTAAACAACACTTACACCATATACTATCGTCTAGCCTGTGATAAAAAACATCTTTGCGCCCACGCCGAGGGTGTAACATTCTGCCACTGTTAATATAGGACATTTGCAAAGATGGTTACATCCATTCGGTGATATGGTATAATGAAATAATGTGAGGTAATAAACTTGAAACTCAAATTTTTAGTAAAAGTTATCGAAAAACTGTTAGGTATGCGAGACAACGGCAATGAACCACGTGCAGATATGTATTTGCCGGATCGGTTGTTGGCAATTTCCGTTGTTTTTTTAGCCGTAGGCTTTGTTTGCACCTATTTTGTCATATTTAAATTTGCTGTTTGGGCAATTGTCTGTGCTGTATTAGGCACTGTGTCGGGCGTATTTGCACTGTTATGTTGGAAAAATCAATCTATCCATATCATTTCCAATGAAGAATTTACATATACTACTATGTTCGGTAATACCCACACCTATTCGTTCTCTGATATTCAAAAACTTCGTCAAAATCAAGACTCACTAACTTTATTTGTTGCTAACAAAAAAGTGCATATTGAATCCATGGCTATTCTTAGCGACCAACTGATAGAGCGTATTAATAAAGCTTTATTACTTGATAAAAAGTATCTTAAAATGACAACAAATGAATTATTACAGCTTTCAGACGATGAGCTTTTTAATGCTGTATGGGCACGCACAGAAAGCATCGTTTCATCCAAAGAAGATTTATCGGAAGGATTTGATTCTCTCAACGAAGAACAACGAATATTCTATGCTGTTAATTATTTGGAAATGGAAGTTAATAACGGAGGCCTGTGTCAGTTCTTTGTAAACTCCAGTCGCATGGTTGCGCCCATTGTAAGCGATTATATGGGAATTATCGGTGCAATTGAACACAAAAAATTATATGATACATTTATTGAAAAGCACCAAATCAACACCCGTGACCTATCTTCTTTTGATAGTGAAACAATGGAAGCGTTTCAATCACAGTATGAACGTTACCCCTTTGATGAATATGATGATGCATTTTACGAATTAGAGCCTTTACAAAGCTATTTGATTCCTTTCGTAAAAAAGAATATTGAAAAAATCTAAAAATGAGAGCGACGAGTTTTCGTCGCTCTCATTTTTAAAATAATGTCGTTACCCAATAAATAACCCCATAAATCACGCTGGCAACTGTACCATATACAATAACCGGGCCGGCGATGGTGAACATCTTTGCGCCGACACCCAGGATGAAGCCCTCAGTTTTAAACTCAACCGCGGGGGATGACATGGAGTTTGCAAACCCGGTTATTGGCACTATGCTCCCTGCTCCCGCAAACTTTGCATAGTTATCGTAGATATGAAAGGCTGTCATCATGGCGGCGATAAATATTAGGCTGACCGAAACAAGCATCCTTGCAGTTTGCTCTTTTGCGCCAAAATATTGATAGGTATTAAACATAAGTTGACCAAAGCAGCACACGAGACCGCCCACTAAAAATGCACGCAGACAGTCGCCCAACATTGGCGATGGTGGTGACGCCTTTTTGGTCATTAAATCATATTCGTTTTTGGTTACTCTGCTCACGCAAAACTCCCCCTTCTAAGGCTATAATGCCCTAAAAGGGGGAGTTTATTCTTTAAGCATTATTCTTATGAAGCACTCTGTTTATCACACCAAAGACAAATTTATCGCGCAAAACAAGCAGCATTATAAGATAGACAACGCCACCGACTGCAATTTGGCTGAAGGTAGCCCATATTGCAGAGGGCATAAATTTGGTCATATAATAAACGGCTACGCCCATCACTATAGCACTGATTAAACTCTTTGTGCCACAGAGCAAAATGGTCGGTTTGAAAATTTTGCGAACGAACCAAAGCTGAGCAATCATAACCCCAAGCTCTGCTACAAGAGTTGCTATTGCAGCTCCAAGGCAGCCCATTTTGGGTATGAGCAAAAGGTTTAAGCCTGCATTAAACAGCATACCGATTACGACCGAAACGGTGTAGCTTCGCATTTGCCTTGTGGGTAACAGATACTGGGTGCCAATAACATTAGTAATACCGATAAAAATTATTATTGGTGCGAGCAAAATCATACATGGTGCTACGGCATCAAAATTTTCACCGAAAAACCACGGCACAAAACCTTCTGCAATAACCATGGTACCTATCATGCATGGCCACGCAAGGATAAACAAAAATCTAAAGGATTTGATTATATAACCTTTTATCTGCTCTTTATCGTTATTTGCAAAGCTTGATGCAACTCGAGAGAGCATAACTATGCCCATTGCAGTAACGACGGTCAAAACCAATTTGACTATCTTATCGGCTTGGCTATAATAACCGACCTGCTCATAGGTTGAGAGCAATTTAATCATGCTTTTATCGAGCCGGGCATAAATTGAGGTTGCTATTTGGGGAAAGAACATAACAAGAGCAGGAACAACATGTTTTTTAATTCCACCAAAATTTGGTTTTACTAAACACAGGCTGTTGCTTAGGCAGAATATCATTGCTATATTGCCAAACAACACGGTGGCTGTGTAGCACAAAATATAAACCCACAAATCCTGCGCTGTTTTAACAAACAAAAAGATACACGCAACACCAGTAAGCTTAACGATAAAGTTGCGCACCGTTTGAATACGAAAATGCTCAACGCCTTGAAAATACCAGCTAACATCAAACAAGGATGCAAGCAGCTCAACGCCAAAGAGCATAAAATAGACAGTTTGTGTTGTCAGGGTTATAACGCAGGTGTAATAGACTATAAGTGCTATAGATATAGTCACGACCCTGATGCTCAGCATCTCAAAAAAGGTTCGGCTTCGCGCTTCGATATCAGCCTTGCAAGAAGCAATTTCACGCTGACCGTATAGATTAAGGCCTATGCAACCAAAGAGCACAAAATAGCTGACTATCGATTGAACGAAGTTGAAAATGCCAATATTGGTATCACCCAGCACCCTTGATAAATAGGGTGTGGTCACCAACGGCACAATCAGCACCAGCAACTGATAGCTGAGATTATATATATAATTTTTAACTATAGATTGCTGTTTCATTTTAACCTCTTAATTTATGCACAGACTTTTTGTTTATCGGCTTTTAGTGTATTTCTTTTTAAAGAGCTTTGCAGCCAAAAAGTCATAAATCTTGCCGAGCTGATTGACCTTGCCAAGATAAACGAATGGGGTTTCTACGTAGCTTATATTGTTGGTCTCGAGCCACACATCGAGCAGCAGCTCACTTATGCGACCGTAAAAGCGAGCATCAAAGCTGCTCATATCGTCGCAAGCCACCTGCTTTTCGACCTCACCTAATATATCAAACAGCCAATCGCAGTAGTTGCAAAGCAAATCACTGCGCATAATCATCATATTAAACATATGAGCTGAGGTACGCTTATGAAGCCTTTTGACCGATGGCATATAGCTCGGATACTTTTGCTCTATCACCTTGAGGGCAATATCAAGGGGCTCGGGCTGAAGGGTATGGACATAGTGGTCATATAAATTCTCAATATAATACTTGCGTTTGCTCGGCAGGATTACATCTGCCTTATCGAGAAGCTTATTAGCCTCGGCATAGGTTAATATATTCTTTTTATCTGCCGAGAAATGACGGCGATAATGAGCAAGACCAATATAGTCGGCATCGAGATTTTTAACTGCCCAATACAGCACCGTCAATTCGCAATAATTAGGATTTTTTGAGGATATATTATCGCCCGTATTGTCACCGACAAAGCCAATATCGTCATTAATCGCTCTGCCTGCCTGAACGGGCAGATAAAGCTCATCCTTTGGTGGGTCGAATGGTTTGTGACAGGCAACAACAACCGTGACCTTTTTCATCACAAAACCTCCTTGGCAAGCTGCAATGCCGCGGTAACCACCTTATCCATATCGTAATATTTATAGGCGCCGAGTCGGCCGCCGAAAATTACATCTTGACCCTTTGCGAGCTCGGCATAGCGCTCATAAAGTTCACTGTTTTGGTCGTTATTTATCGGATAATAAGGCTCATCGCCAAGCTTCCACTCGGCGGGATACTCTTTGGTGATAATGGTAGTGGGCTGGGTGCCAAACTCAAAATGCTTATGCTCAATTATGCGCGTAAAGGGAGTTTCGGCATCGGTATAGTTTATAACTGCGTTGCCCTGATAATCGGGGGTATCGTGATGCTCAAACTCAAATCTGAGGCTACGATAGCCGAGCGCACCATAGCAATAATCAAAGTAGCGATCGATGCAGCCGGTGAAGATGACCTTATCGGCTAAGGCATCAAGCTCAGCCTTATGCTCAAAATAATCGGTATTAAGACGAAGGTCGACCCCTTTGAGCATATTCTCAACCATTTTGGTGTAGCCACCAATCGGAATGCCCTGATAGGTATCATTAAAATAGTTATTATTATACTCAAATCGGACGGGTAATCGACGAATGATAAAGGCAGGCAGTTGGTCGCAGGGTGCTCCCCACTGCTTTTGGGTATAGCCCTTGATGAGTTTATTATAGATATCGGTGCCCACAAGAGAGAGCGCCTGCTGCTCAAGATTTTTAGGGTTAACACAAGGGACTATCTGACGCGCAAGCTCCTCTCTTGCCTCTTCGGCTGTGTTGACACCCCACAGCTGATGAAAGGTATTCATATTGAAGGGCATATTATAGCGCTCACCATTAAAATCGGCTATGGGAGTATTAATATAGTCGTTAAAAATAGCAAAACGGTTAACATAATCCCACACTCTTTGGTCTGAGGTGTGGAATATATGCGCACCGTAAACATGGACGTTTATTCCGTTTTTGTTTTGGGTATAGATATTACCCGCAATATGATTGCGTTTATCGATAACAAGGCAACGCTTGTTAGCATCGGTTGCCTCGCGAGCAAAAACCGAGCCAAACAAACCTGCTCCTACAATCAGATAATCATATTTTTTCATTACTAGAAACAACTCCTACACTCAGGCGCAAGGCTGTGCGATTGCCTGATTTTACATTGCTCCTTTGCCGATAATTACGGCTGGAATAGTTTTGAGAATGATGCTTATATCGGTTAGTATGCCACGCTTTGCAACATATTTTCTATCAAGCTGCATCCACTCTTGGAAGGATAGATTGTTGCGACCACTACATTGCCAGTAGCAAGTTAACCCCTGCTTGACCGACAAACGACAACGGTCGAGCTCTGAATAATGCTCAACCTCGGTTGGCAGCGCAGGTCGTGGGCCGACAACGGTCATATCATTTTTTAGGATGTTGATAAGCTGAGGAAGCTCATCGATACTGAACTTTCTAATGAAGTGGCCAATGGGGGTAATGCGAGGGTCATCCTTCATTTTGAAGGCAGGGCCATCCATCTCGTTGGCTGCTTGAAGCTTAGCGAGCATTTCAGGCGAGTCGGCATCAACGCACATGCTACGGAATTTATACATTTCGAACTCTTTGCCATCCTTGCCGACACGGGTTTGGCGATAAAAGGCTTTGCCACCATCCCTCCTGATGATAAGGGCGACCACTATAAATAGTGGTGAAAGTAACACAAGGCACAAAGCCGACACGACCAGATCAAAAAGTCGTTTTATAAAGCTATAGCAAGGTTTTTTCTTAGGATAAACCATATTGGTATCGGGTTGAGTGTTGCTATTATTCAATGGGGCACCTTCTTTGCGCTCTGAGGTTAAAAGTTAAGTTACGCTGCTACTGAGCTTGGGGCAACATAGTCGCCCGTTTCGGTTATAAAATCATGAATCTTTTTTGTTGCGATATCAAGGTCATAAACAAAATACCAGGTACCGTTGATGGTAGCGCCACGGGCTTTGCAATCTTCGTCAGGCAGACCCAGGTTCTCAACGGTTGGCTTATTTTTGACTGCCCACGTTGCTATCTCAAACATCTGTGAATTGGTCATTGAGGTTGAGCAGTTTTCGAGGATGGTGCTTATAAGCTTCGGCATTTCGCTGATTCTGACCGATTTGACCTGCTCATACATGGCAGTGAGCACCTCGCGCTGTCGGTCGCCTCGCTCTTTATCTGACCCTGTGTAGCGATCTCTTGAATATGCCAGCGCCTGACCGCCGCTGAGTAGCTGATAGCCTGTTTTTTTAACGTAGTCGCACTTGATACCCTGCTTTTTGATGTATGGGATATAGGTCTTATTCATAACCTTGCGCTCTGCGTTGCTGACGTCGACCCATACACCTCCTATGCTGTCGATTATCTCGGCAAAGCCATAGAAATTCATCGTAACAACGTCTTTAATATTCATATCGTAATTACGATTAATTGTATCAACAGCTAAAGCTGCACGGCTGTCAGGGTCTTTGCCGTACATATAGGCGTGGGTGATTTTATCTTTATTCTTTTTGCCCTTGATTTCGACGTAGGAGTCGCGCGCAATAGAAGTCAATTTAATTTTATCGTGAACCATATCGAGGGTGAGGATAATTATTGCATCGCTTCGGCCCTCATTGAAGCCCTCGCCTCTGGTATCGATACCTAAAAGAGCGATATTGACATAGTCTTTATATTTAGTTTGCGCCTGTGATTGGATTTCAATCTTGTCTTCAACTTTAACACGATCGAGCTTGCCAAACAGATTTTGAATATATAAATGGACGCCAAAAGGCAACGCCAACAATATAACCAAAACAGCACAAACAATAGTTAAGACTATTTTGCCTGCGCTCGGGCCTCTCTTGTGGCGTTGTTTTTTAGATTTTTGTTTTTTGCTAAATGAGTTAAGATCACAATTGTCGCTATAATAACTTCTGTTATTTCGCTGCATTTTTAATCTCCTAAATTAAAGCCAAACAGATTGCTTTTTTATAATTAAGGCTTATAAAACCTACTTAAATTCACAATAATATTATTGCTCAATATTATATAACAAATTACCTTTAAAGTCAATAATTCACGGCTACGCTAAGCCAATTGCTGCCATTTAAAGCAAGAAAGATTTTGAGCAAACGGCTTAGTTATGCCATATTGTAAAAATGTTAACATTTTATAAACTTTTTTTGCTAAAACAATCACCCTGCCGATGACGGAGCATTTGAGCTTGTAGGTTCAGATGAAACAGACTTAGGCTCGGTTATAAAATCATGTATTTTTTTAGTGGCTATATCGAGGTCATAAACGTAATACCATCGACCATTTATCATGGTGCCTTTAGGCTTACAATCTTTATCGGGAAGGCCTAAGTTCTCTATAGACGGCTTCTCGGTTGCTGCCCAAAACGCCATATCAAGCATATCCTTATTTGACAGAGAGGTGGTGCAGTTTTCGAGAATGACGCTGATAAGCTTGGGAATTTCGGTCGCCTTCATGTTTTTGACCTGATCGTACATTGCGACAATAACCTCTCGCTGACGGGAATTGCGATCGAGGTCACCACTGCCCGTTTTGCGATCACGGGAATAGGCTAACGCCTGACCGCCACTGAGCAGCTGATAGCCTGCCTTTTCGACATAATCGCACTGAAGACCCTGCTTGTTTATATAATTGCGATGGGTTTTGTTGAGCACCTTTCGCTCAGCTTCGCTGACATCTATCCAAACGCCACCGATTACGTCTATTATCTTGGCAAAATCATAAAAATTGACCACCACGGCATCTGATATATCCATATCGAAATTGTGGTTTATTGCGTCTATCGCTTTAGCCGCTCTGTCGGCAGGGTTTTTGCCATACATATAGGCATGAGTTATCTTTTCTTTATATTTTCTGCCGGGTATTTCGACGTAGGAATCACGGGCAATCGAGGTCATTTTGATTTTATTGTGAACCGAATCGAGGGTTAAAATGATGATAGCGTCGCTTCGGCCGTCATCATAGGTGTCGGCTCGGTTATCAATTCCAAGCAAGGCTATATTTATATAGTCTTTATATTTGGCCTTTGCTTCAGAGGTGATAGAAACCTGATTGTCTATCTCTACTCTTTCGACCTTGTTGAGCATTGATTGAACATAGATATAGGAGCCGATGGGCAACGCTATCAAAATTGCTAAAAGCACACACACCACGGCAATGGCAATTTTGGCAGCTACATTCAGCTTTTTGCGCTTAGGCTTTTTATTTTGTTGGTTTGATATATTGTTAATATCAAACTCATTAAAGTTGTTTTGATTCATAACACTAAACTCCTTAAAATCAAAAAAAGGACAAAGCATCAAAATTCAATCTATTTTTGTGCATTAATTAGCATATTACAAAAATATTATTAATACTCTTTATTATACATCTTTAGATTATCATTGTCAACAAACCGTAAACTGTGTATAATTGCGCTAAATTCTGCAATAATAGTCGGTAGTAACCATAGTTTGAGGTGGGTATTATCTGCGTTATTGAGGCTCGGGAGCTGACCAAAATTTATAAAAGCCGCTCACGGCAGGTTGTGGCTTTGGACGGAGTTTCGTTTTCAGTCGAAAAGGGTGAGTTTTTAATCATCACGGGGCCGTCGGGGTCGGGAAAATCAACCCTGATGAATATTATCGGGTGCCTTGATAAACCCAGTAGCGGTCAATATTTTTTAAACGGCAAAGACGTTTCTTTGATGAAGGGTCGCGAGCTGACAAAAATGCGCAACAGATCTATCGGTTTTATATTTCAAAACTGTGATCTTATAGCAAGCCTTAACGCTACCGAAAACGTGTGGCTCCCTCTACTATATCGTGGCACGAGTTTATCAGAGCGCAAAAAAGCAGCGCTTAACGCTCTCGAAATGGTGGGCCTTAGCTCCCGAGCGACCCATCTGCCAAGGGAGCTGAGCGGTGGTCAGCGACAACGGGTTGCCATTGCAAGAGCACTTGCAACAAACCCCGACATTATACTCGCAGACGAGCCTACGGGTAGCCTTGACAGCAAAATAGGTCGAGAAATTATAGCCATACTAAAAAGCCTCGCCTATCAAGGGAGCACCGTTATTGTTATAACCCATGACGATTCACTAGCAAAATCAGCCGATCGCATGATTACCATTCGTGACGGTAGGGCAAATTAAGAAGGGATGATTATTGTTGGAGCTTAAAAATCTAAAAAGCGGTACCGATATAAGAGGGGTCGCAATAAGCACAGATAATGAACAAAGTATTGAGCTGACCGACCAGACGGTTACGGCAATCATAAGAGCTTTTGCAACCTGGCTTATGCGCAAAGGGTACCCCGACCAGTCGATAGTTGCAGTGGGGCGTGATTGCAGATTATCGAGCCCACGAATTCACAGCGCTGTTATATCGGCGCTTAATCGGTCGGGTATGACGGTTTATGATTGTGGGCTTTGCACTACCCCTGCAATGTTTATGACCACGGTGCTTACAGGGTGTGAAGCTGCCATATCAATCACTGCAAGCCACCACCCCTTTGACCGAAACGGACTTAAATTTTTCACACACAAGGGTGCTCTTAGCAGTAAGGATATTGATAAAATAATCGAAATTGCTCAAACGCACAATTTTATATCGGTCTCTACCTTTGGCACGATAAAGCCTCTGCCCTTTCTTAATACATACGCAGCCTATCTGCGTAAGGTAATCACCTGCTCACTTGGTGTGGGCTACAAGGCTAAGCCCCTTGAGGGTATGCATTTTGTGGTTGATGCGGGTAACGGAATGGGGGGATTTTATGCTACTGAGGTATTGGAGCCGCTTGGTGCAGATATTTCGGGGTCGATAAATCTTGAGCCTGACGGCAGATTCCCAAATCACACCCCTAACCCCGAGGATAGTCACGCTATGAAATGCGTAGCTAAAGCCACCATTGATGCTAAAGCAGATCTTGGGATAATATTTGACACCGACGTTGACAGGGCAGGCGCAGTTGGCGCTGACGGTATAGAGATTAATCGCAATCGTCTCGTTGCGCTAGCATCATATATCGCCCTCGAAAATCACCCGAACGGCACCATTGTGACCGATTCGGTTACCTCGAGCGGACTGGCTGAATTTATAGAGAACATTGGTGGTCACCATTATCGCTACAAGCGAGGCTATAAAAAGGTTATAGACAAGGCTATAAGCCTAAACAAGAAGGGTACTGTCTGCCCACTTGCGATAGAAACTTCGGGTCACGCAGCCTTTATGAGCAACTATTTTTTGGATGACGGCGCATATCTTATAACCCGAATTATCATTAAAATGGCGAAGTTGAGAGAGAAAAGCCGAAATATTACCGATCTAATTCGCACTCTGAAGGAGCCGATTGAGAGGGCTGAAATTCGCCTTGATATTACTGACGATAAGTTTAAAGAGAGGGCAAAAAAGGTTATTGAAAGCCTTGAAAAATACAGCAAAAGCCGTAGCGACTGGCGAATTGCCGAGGATAATCGAGAGGGCATCAGGGTTTATATAGATAAATTCGATGGGTGGTTTTTAGTTAGAATGTCGGTGCATGACCCCGTTATGCCCATAAATATTGAAAGCGATAAAGCAGGTGGCTTAGATGCTATCTCAAAAGAATTGTTAGATTTTTTCAAAGATATTGATGGAATTGATATATCACCTATAAAGGCAAAAATCTCCACACAGATTTAACTGTGTGGAGATTTTGATTTTATTCTTCGGGCTGATTCCAGTTGTGCCATACGCTCTGAACATCATCGTTCTCTTCAAGCATATCGAGCAGACGATTCATCTTGAAGATTGCCTCTTCGTCGGTCAAATCGCTGGTCATGTTGGGCACATATTCTGCCTCGGCAGAAACAAACTTGTAGCCCTTATCGGCAAGCGCTGCGCTGACAGAATCAACAAGGTTGGGGGCAGTGGTAATCTCGAAGGCTTCGTCGGTAACGTTGAAGTCTTCTGCGCCTGCCTCGAGAGCATCCTCCATAACGGTATCTTCATCGAGGCCTTCGCTCTCGATAACGATAACACCCTTATGCTCAAACATGAACATAACAGAACCGTTTTGGCCGAGGTTGCCACCGTTTTTATCGAAATAGTGACGAACATCACCTGCAGTACGGTTGCGGTTATCGGTAAGGGCTTTAACAACTACAGCAACACCACATGGACCATAGCCCTCGTAAATGATTTCCTCGTAGTTTGTAGAATCGCCTTCACCGGCAGCTTTTTTGATAATTCTTTCGATATTGTCATTAGGT
>JAZRMJ010000059.1:0-5816 GCA_045647445.1 Acutalibacteraceae bacterium
GCTGTTGTTCTTTCGGGTGAATCTACTAAAGAAGAGGTTGTCAGAAAGAGCATTGCAAAGGCTCGTTCAACTGAGCACCTAGTTTGCGAGAAGTTCGTTAAAACTCAAGAGGATGAAAACGGATGCCTTAAAGCAATTAACTTTGAGAATGCCGAATCCTTCAACTTTGGTTTTGACATTGTTGACGAGATTGCCGATAAATATCCCGACAAGCTCGCAATGCTTCATGTTGATAAGGATATGGTTGAGCGCCGTTTTACCTTTAAGGATATCAAACGCGCTTCTAACCAGTGCGCTAACTATTTTACTTCGCTCGGAATCAAAAAGGGCGACAGGGTAATGCTCGTTCTTAAGCGCCACTATCAGTTCTGGTTCGCAATGGTTGCTCTTCACAAGCTCGGTGCAGTAGCAATCCCTGCTACCAATCAGCTTAAAGCCCACAACTTTGTTTATAGATTTGATGCAGCAGGGGTTTCTGCAATTGTTTGTACTGCTGATGGAGACGTTGCTGAAATAGTTGATAATGCTGCAAAACAGTGTCCTCAATTAACAACTAAAATTTTAGTTGGTGGTGACCGTGAGGGCTGGCACAACTTCGATAACGAATATGGTTTGTATACAGGTAAATATCTTCGCTCTGAGGATACAAGTTGTGGTCATGATGCTGCTTTAATGTTCTTCACCTCAGGCACAACCGGTAACCCTAAAATGGCAAGCCATAAGCATACTTATGCTTTAGGTCATTTCGTAACTGCAAAGTATTGGCATTGCTGTGAACGTGACGGATTGCACCTTACCATATCTGATACCGGATGGGGCAAATCTCTTTGGGGCAAGCTTTATGGCCAATGGCTTTGCGAAGGTGCAGTGTTTGTATATGACTTTGATAGATTCACTGCTACCGATATACTTCCGATGTTTTCTAAATACAACATCACTACCTTCTGCGCACCACCCACAATGCTTAGAATGCTTATTAAAGAAGACCTCTCAGAATACGATTTGTCTTCTATCCATCATATGACTACTGCAGGTGAAGCGCTTAACCCTGAGGTGTATCGCCAATTTGAGGCAGCTACAGGTCTGCAGATAATGGAAGGCTTCGGTCAAACCGAAACCACCCTTACCATCGCAAACCTTGTTGGCACAACTCCAAAAATCGGTTCAATGGGCAAGGCATCACCTCAATATGATATCGATATCGTTGATCCTGATGGCAATTCACTTCCTAATGGTGAGGTTGGCGAAATTGTTATTCGTCTTGATAAGGGTAATCCTTGTGGTCTGTTCAGAGAATATTATCGTGATCAGGATAAAACTGACGAAGCAATCTATGATGGCTTGTATCACACAGGCGATACTGCTTGGAGAGATGAGGATGGGTACTTCTGGTATGTCAGCCGTATCGACGATGTTATTAAGTCATCAGGCTATCGTATCGGACCGTTTGAAATTGAAAGCGTTATCATGGAGCTGCCTTACGTTCTTGAATGTGGTGTATCAGCTGCACCCGACGAGGTAAGAGGTCAGGTTGTTAAGGCAAGCGTTGTGCTTGTTAACGGTACCGAAGGAACCGAAGAACTCAAGAAAGAAATCCAGCAATACGTTAAAAAGCATACTGCTCCTTATAAATATCCTCGTATTGTCGAATTTAAAGATAGTCTGCCCAAGACTATCAGTGGTAAGATTCAGCGTAATAAACTTTGATTTTTGCTGTAAAGTGTCAAAAAGGTGTTGACACTACTCAAAAATTGTGATAAAATCAGTTGTCAACTTAATATCAAAGGCTTTGACGAAGAGGGCGTAATTCAGTAACCATACAGAGAAATGGCGGTTGGTGCAAGCCATTAGGCGGCTATTTACGTTTGTAGCTTCTGTGCCGGGAGAAAGAAAGTCTTTTCGGCAAGTAGAATCTCCCCGTGACTGCTGCGTAAAAGCATAGGGATTGCTAGATCCTGAGAGTGGCGATTAATTCGCAATTTGAGTGGTACCGCGGGTCGACTGAATTTCAGCGCTCGTCTCAAAGTCAACAACTTTGGGGCGAGTGCTTTTTATCGTCCTAGAATGGAGAGATATTATGCAACAAATTTCAGGTCTTGATTTTAAAATTAAAGAAATGGCTGGTCGTATTCATGAATTGCGTGAGCTTGAGGGCTTATCAATTGATGATATGGCTGCTAAAACCGACGTTTCTGTTGAAGAGTATATCCAGTGTGAAGAGGGCAACAGTGACCTTAACTTTGCGTTTATTTATCGCTGTGCTATGGCTCTTAAGGTTAACGTAACTGATATTATTGAGGGTTATAGCCCTAAGCTTAAATCCTACACAGTTACTCGCTCAGGTGCAGGTCAAAAGGTTTCTCAGGCACACGGCATGACCTATTACAACCTTGCTTATGCCTTTCAAAACAGAATTGCTGAACCTCTGTTTGTCCGTTGCGCTTATGATGAAGCAGCACAACAGAAGGATATTGAGCTCACAACCCATGCAGGTCAAGAGTGTGACCTTGTTATCGAGGGAAACCTTATGGTTCAAATCGGTGAGCATAGAGAGGTTTTAGGCCCCGGCGACAGCATTTATTATGATAGTGATACCCCTCACGGTATGATTGCTGTTAATGGCAAGGATTGTGTCTTCTATGCAATCGTTCTTAATCCCACAGGGGAGCCTATCCCTGAGCTTGCTACTGTTAAAAAGATTAGTGAGAATCGCAAAAAAGAACGCAACGACGAAACCAAGAGAATTTATCATAATTACATAGATGTTGTTGAGAACGAAAACGGCACACCTACATCAATTACATTTAAAAACACCGAAAAGTTCAACTTCGGCTTTGATCTTATTGATGCTCTTGCTGATCGTGAACCCGAGAAGCTTGCTATGATGCATATTTCTCGTGACAAGACCGAGAGACGCATCACCTTTAAAGATATTAAAAAAGCTTCTAATCAGTGCGCTAACTACTTTAAGTCGCTTGGAATTAAGAAGGGCGACAGAGTTATGCTTGTTCTTAAGCGCCACTATCAGTTCTGGTTCTCAATGATTGCTCTTAATAAGCTTGGTGCAATTGCAATTCCTGCAACTAATCAGCTTCTTGAGCATGACTTTGAGTATCGTTTTAAGGCCGCAGGAATCAACACTATTATTTGCACTGCCGATGGTGATACTGCCGCTCAGGCTGATATTGCTGCAGCAAAATGCCCTGAGCTTAAAAATAAGCTTATCGTTAACGGTAGTCGTGAGGGCTGGCGTAACTTTGACGAAGAGTATACTCTTTACAGCACCCACTATAATCGCACTGGGGATGCTCCCGGTGGTGACGATCTGATGCTTATGTTCTTCACCTCAGGAACTACCGGTTATCCAAAGATTGCCGCTCATAATTATAAGTATGCTCTTGGACATTTCCACACTGCAAGGTACTGGCATAACGTTGACCCCGATGGCCTACACTTTACCATTTCTGACACTGGTTGGGCTAAGTCAATGTGGGGCAAGCTCTATGGTCAGTGGCTGTGCGAAGCAGGCATATTCGTTTATGACTTTGATCGCTTTGATGCGGCTGATATTTTGCCGATGTTTGCTAAATATCACATCACCACCTTCTGTGCACCTCCCACAATGCTCAGAATGATGATCAAAGAGGATATTTCAAAATACGATTTCTCATCTGTTCAGCATATGACTACTGCAGGTGAAGCTCTTAACCCCGAGGTTTATCGTCAATTTGAAAAGGCTACAGGACTTCAAATCATAGAAGGTTTTGGTCAGACCGAAAGTACCATGATTATTGGTAACATGGTTGGTGCTAATCACAAGATTGGTTCTATGGGCAAGCCTGCACCTATTTATGATGTTGAGCTTGTAGATGCTGATGGCAATCCCGTTGCTGTCGGTGAATCGGGCGAAATCGTTGTTAACATTAAAAATGGTGCTCCTTGTGGTCTGTTTACTGGCTACTATAATGACAAAGAAAAAACCGATGAGGTTTGGTACGATGGTTATTATCACACCGGTGACATTGCATGGTGCGATGAAGATGGCTTCTATTGGTACGTTGGTCGTGTTGATGATGTTATTAAATCATCTGGCTATCGTATTGGACCGTTTGAAATCGAAAGCGTTATTATGGAACTGCCTTACATTCTCGAGTGTGGCGTATCTGCAGTACCTGACGAGGTTCGTGGTCAGGTTGTCAAAGCGAGCATTGTTCTCGTTAAAGGAACTGAGCCTACAGATGAGCTCAAAAAAGAGATTCAGCTTTATGTTAAGGAGCATACTGCACCTTATAAGTATCCCCGAATCGTTGAGTTCAGAGAGAGTCTGCCTAAGACTGTAAGTGGCAAGATTCAGCGTAATAAGCTTTAATGGTGATTCTCATGACAGAGTTCAAACGTTTAACACTTTTTTGTGGTCATTACGGAAGTGGAAAAACCAATGTTGCAGTTAATGTAGCTTTAATGCTAAAAAAACAGCGTGATAAAGTTTCTGTTGCTGACCTCGATATTGTTAACCCTTATTTCAGGACAAAAGACAGTATCGACGATTTTAATGAGGCAGGTATTCATCTTATTTGCTCTGAATATGCAAATAGCAATGTTGATATACCGGCTTTACCACAAGAAATGTATTCAATTATTCACGATAAGAGCACAAACTTTGTTCTAGATATCGGTGGTGACGATAGGGGAGCGCTTGCGCTCGGTCGATTGGCACCTGCTATAATCGAAGAAAATGAGTTTGAAATGCTCATGGTTATCAATAAATACCGACCTTTGACACCTGATGCTGCTTCTACAATTGAGGTTATGCGTGAGATAGAGTGTGCGAGTGGCATGAAATTCACAGGGCTTGTTAACAACTCAAACCTTGGTGCTATCACTACTGCCGAAGATGTTCTTAATTCTTTAAGCTATGCCGATGAGGTTGCTCAAAAATCAGGTCTTTCGGTTGTTATGACCACTGTTACACAATCTTTGTTTGAGCAGTTAGATGGCAAGGTTGATAACCTGCTCGCTTTGCGCTTGCAAAACAATTTGTTATTTAACGGCATTTAAGCCGAATTCTATAAAAGGGAGTAATTATTATGGCTAAACTTACTTTTAAAACCGATAATTGTAAGGGCTGTGGACTTTGTGTCGATGCTTGCCCTAAAAATCTAATTCAACTTGCTCCGGATAAGATCAACAAAAAAGGTCATCATCCTGCAGAGCTTGTTAATGAGTCAGAGTGTGTTGGTTGCGCTTCATGTGCAATCATGTGCCCTGATTGCGTAATTAAAGTTGAAAGGTGAGTGAATTATATGTCAGATAAAGTTTTGATGAAAGGTAACGAAGCTATTGCTGAGGCTGCTATTATTGCAGGTTGCCGTCACTACTTCGGATATCCTATTACACCTCAAACCGAAATTGCCGCTTACATGGCAAAGAAGATGCCCAAAATCGGTGGCTGCTTCTTGCAGGCAGAGAGCGAAATCGCTGCTATCAACATGGTTTATGGTGTTTCTTCTACCGGTTACAGAGTTATGACATCTTCTTCAAGCCCCGGTATTTCTCTTAAGGGTGAGGGCCTTTCTTATCTTGCAGGTGCAGACCTTCCCGCACTCGTAGTTAACATTCAGCGTGGTGGCCCCGGTCTTGGCGGTATTCAGCCCAGCCAGTCAGACTATTTCCAGGCAACCCGTAGTGGTGGTCATGGTGACTTCCGTATGATAGTTCTTGCTCCTGCATCAGTTCAGGAGATGGCAGAGCTTACCGTTAAGGGCTTTGACCTTGCTGACAAATATCGCATGACTACTATGATTCTTGCAGACGGT
>JAZRMJ010000060.1:0-1326 GCA_045647445.1 Acutalibacteraceae bacterium
AGGAACTGCTGAAGGGCTGATTCCCAAGTAAGGGTATAGGTAGCGCCCTCTTCAACAGGGGGCTCAACAGCTTCGCCAACGGTCAGAGTCTTAGCTGAACCGTAGGTCAGAGCGAGGTCTGCAGTAGTGAAGGACACAACGCCGGCAGCACGGCTGATAACGGCGATGCCCGGTGCAGTGATGCCGTCGCCTGTGTTGAAGCCGATGGTGTAGTTGGTTTCTTCAGCGGTTGCTGCTACATCAAGCTTAACTCTGAACAGCTCGCCGTCGTTTTCGTCCAGCTCGGTCTTGGAGATGGAGTAGTCTGCACCGGCTGATGCGTCGGTGTAGAACATCATCTTAAGTACATCGCCGTCAAAATTGGTGGTCAGCTCAGCGCCAAGCTCGATTGCGTTGGCGTTGGGTGTCGACCAAACAATTTCGTCATTCTCTGTTGCAACAGAGAAAACGCTTGAGTCGATGTTAAGATAGGTATTGACCAGTGAAATTGCACGGTCATAGGTCGATTCAGATGTTGCGTGACCGTCGTCCAACACGATATTGGTGTTGCCAACGAGATCAGCATAGTCTGAAAGACTGAAAACTGCCCAGACAGATTCGCCCGGGTTAACATTTGTTACTGCCTCTCCTGAATCGTTGACAAACTCAACATCAAGAGTTGCAGTGTCTGCTGCCATTGCCATAACGGGAAGCATGGTAAACGCCATGCACAATGCCAACAGAAGCGCTAATGTCTTTTTCATTAGGCTAGCCTCCTTTTTATTTTCCTCTTCTGGTTTTTGCTACCATTTTGATGTTTTTTCATTATAGCATATTGACTTTATTCTTGTCAACTGCAACAGAGTGCCATTGTTTGTCGTTTTTAGTTATATATTATAATGTAATCAACCGTTTTGCATAAAGCCTTAAAATCGGGGGGCTTACAGCCCTACAGCACAAAGCAAAAGACCTATAGATGCAACCACCTTAGCGCTACCTCTATCGGCAACAATACCGTTTACAAAACGAGATAAGCCATAGATAATACCGTGCAATGTAAGGAAAAGACCCAATGATACCTTAGAGACTCCAAACTCAGCCGTAAGACCGGGCATCGCAATGGAGAAGTTCTTGCGAACAAAATAGAACAGCGCGTAGCCTACCATTGTAAAGATGATGGTACGGAGCTGCCAATTATTAAACGAACGATTTGTTGAATTCATTTTAGGTTAGTTTTAGGTTACTGAAACGATGCCGAATTAACACTCCCAAACACCGCCCTTGCCAAACAAATGCTCCATCAAAGCATCCAAAAGGCCGAGGCGATAGATGACATCAATGTTGGTA
>JAZRMJ010000061.1:0-3374 GCA_045647445.1 Acutalibacteraceae bacterium
ACCCTGCTCAACCTTATCAGCAGGCTTTATGACGTAGGAGAGGGTCAAGTGCTTATCGACGGTGTTGATATTAGAGAAATTGCAATGAGCGACCTTAGAGGCCTTGTTGCAATGGTCTCGCAAGAAACCTACATATTTAAAGGCACCGTAGCAGAGAACATTGCCTATGCCTGCCCTAATGCTACCACGGCTCAGATAGTCGAGGCAGCCAAAGCAGCCAGCGCCCACGATTTTATAATGGCGCTGCCTGACGGCTACGATACCATCGTCGGCACCTCAGGCAGGCAGCTTTCGGGTGGTGAGCGTCAGCGACTGTCTATAGCAAGAGCCATTCTGACCGACCCGAAGATACTTATGCTCGACGAGGCAACTGCCGCCGTTGATACCGAAACCGAAATGAAAATTCAGCTTGCCCTTCAAAAGCTCGCTGAGGGTCGAACTGCCATCTCGGTTGCCCACCGTTTGTCAACCCTCAGGGATGCCGATAGCCTTATCGTTATTGATGAGGGCAAGGTGGTTGAGAGTGGTACCCACCGTGAGCTTATCGAGCTCAAGGGCGAATACTATCGCCTTGCTAACATTCAGCATGAAGCGCTTAAAAAGAGGGGGCTTGAATAATGGATAACAATATTACTGTAGAGAATAATTTTGAAGCCAAATATCTAACTGCCGACAACGCAAAATTTGAAAAAACCGAGGGCGGATTTGTGTCGGTCGAGTTTAATGGTCAAAGCTACCCGAGAGCCGACTTTTTTCGTGCCTTTCCTTTCTCTGCTCCCAACGTTTTTATCTCGGTCAGAGAACCCCACGGCAAGCATAAAGAAATCGGCATGATAGCCGACCTCGACCAATTCCCAAGCGAAACGGCAGAGCTTATTAAGGAGCAGATTGGTCTGCGCCACTTCACTCCAAAGATTAATAGAGTTTATTCGGTCAGCGACCTCAACGGAATTACCACCTTTGATTGTGGCACCGATAAGGGTCGATGCACCTTCTGTATCAGAGGTGGTAGCGATGCCGTTATTCGCCTTAGTGATACAAGGCTTATCTTTACCGATATCGACGGCAACCGATTTGAGATAGCCGATACCACCAAGCTTTCAAAGCGTGAGCAGAAAAAAATAGACCTTTATATCTAACGAGGTTTGATATGGATCTTCATAAAAGATTACCCGGTAGCATAAAGAGTGCGCTCAATATACCAAATAATCAAAAGCCGACCTACTGCATCCCCTTCGATTTAGACGAAAAGGGCGACTATGTAGATGGCTATATCGTGGTTTATGATAGCAGCCTTTATGTCTTTGAAAACAACGAGTTAAAAAAGAATACCCCCTTTGATAAGCTCGACTCCATCAAGTATGAGCCGATGGTTGGCTGTGGGGCAGTTACTGCTTTGAGTGATGACGGCAACGCCTATATTATCGCCAGAGCGACACTTCGCCACGGTGAGCGTTGCTCAGAACTTGTTACTGCCATAAAGCGTGACAAAGCAGGGTGGAAGGAGCAACATAGCGGTCGAGGCAAAGAGAAATATTGCGACGATTGTGGCACCGTGCTGATAGGTGGTCAATGCCCCAAATGCCGCAACACAAGGGTGCGTTTTAATCGCTTTCTTGACCTTTGCAAGCCCTATATTCCCAAGCTGCTTCTCATCTCCTGCATGATGGTCATAGTTACCCTCTGCCACCTTTATGAGCAGACGGTGCAAAAGACCCTGCTTGACGACTATCTTAGCACGGGCGAGGGCACCGTTTTGCAAATGCTCCCCTTGTTTGGCATAATGCTCGCCCTTACTGCCGTTAACATTCTTTGCACTATAGGCAAAAATGTTTTGAGTGTGCGACTCGGAGCGGCTATGAGCATGGGGCTCAGAAGCAAACTTTTTGATAAAATTCAGAGCCTATCAATGTCCTACATAAACCATCGACCTGCAGGTGAGCTTATGCATCGCATAACCTCTGATACTGCTGCAGTGCGTGACTTTATGGAGCGTTGCTTTGGCAACATGTTTTCTAATTTAATAACCATGATAGGCGCCGTAATTTATATGTGCATAATCAACTGGCGCTTAGCACTTCTCGTTATCGTCTTCACCCCGGCCGTTATTATAATGACAAGAATGTTCCACAAGCGAATTCATCGCATGTTTAGAGCGCAGGGTCGCAAGGGCGACAGCATAAAGAGCCGACTGCAAGATGTTATTTCGGGCATCCGTGTTGTTAAATCCTTCGGCTGTGAGGCCAGAGAGGGTCAAAAGTTCAGCGAACTGTCAGACGAAATGGCAGTCATCAACAGCCGCAACGAAGCATTCTGGGCGCTCTTTTTTCCGATGATTACCTTCGTTATGGGCCTTGGCGTTAACTTTGTCACCTATTTCGGTGGTATGGATGTGCTAAGAGGCACCATGTCGGTCGGCACCCTCGTTCAGTTCACTGCCTATGCGACCATGCTTTATGCACCTATGAGATGGATGGCGCATCTGCCCCGAATGATAATGCGCATGCTCAATTCGCTCGACCGTATGTATGAGATACTCGATGAGGAGCCTGATATTATCGACCCACCCCAAAGCACACCTCATACTTTAAAAGGCGAGGTCGAGTTTAAAAATGTCATCTTCGGCTATGACCCGGGTGACCCCGTGCTAAACGGCATCAGCTTTAAGGTCAGCAAGGGCGAAATGATAGGCATTGTCGGTGCTTCGGGCGTCGGCAAATCGACCCTTATAAATCTGCTTATGCGCCTTTACGACCCCGATGAGGGCAGCATTTTGCTTGACGGAGTCGACCTAAGAGATATGAGTAGCGACCAGCTTCATTCTCAAATAGGTGTTGTTTTGCAAGAAACCTTCATGTTTTCAGGCACCATAGCAGCCAACATTCGCTATGCAAGACCTAACGCAACCATGGAGCAGGTCATGGCAGCTGCCAGAATGGCTAACGCCCATGATTTTATCACTCGACTTCCCGACGGCTACGATACCTATATTACCGAGCGAGGTGGCAACGTCTCGGGTGGTGAGCGCCAGCGCATAGCCATCGCAAGAGCAATCTTAGCTGACCCCACGCTGCTCATTCTTGATGAGGCGACCAGCGCCCTTGATACCGAGAGCGAAGAGCTTGTTCAGCAGGCAATAGAGCGACTCACGGGAGGTCGCACCACCTTTGCGATAGCCCACCGACTGTCAACTCTGCGCCACGCCTCACGCATCATAGTTATGGATGACCACAAAATTGCCGAGGTCGGCACCCATGACCAATTGATGGATAAGCAGGGCATTTATTACGGCCTTATCACAGCGCAGTCAAGACTACATCGCATTAAGGGCGACAACGAAGAATAACAAAAAATGACGAAGTATTATTGCTTCG